>PLBD01000341.1 GCA_003135315.1 Acidobacteriaceae bacterium
ACGGCGTCCGCACCCCCGACGGCAAGCCATCGCCCTTCCGCTCAGGCTTAGGCGTCTTAGCTGCCCGGCTGAATGTTCCGGTGCTCCCGCTGAGAATCGACGGCTTATACGAGATGAAACTGAAGGGCCATAAGATCGCGCGGCCGGGGCAGTTGAGGGTCATCATTGGTAAACCGATGCGCTTCCCGCCGGACACGCCACCGGAAGAGATCACAAACCAGGTCGAAAGTGTCACTTGGTCGATGTAAACCGTACATCGAACCGACGGGGTTCCAGACTACGGCTGCGGATGCGATGGCGGAGCAGGATTGTCGGCATCGTAGGACTTGGGCGGCAGCAGGAGTTGCACGCCAAAATATCCCACAAAGTAGGGGTGGTTAGAACTGGCAGGCTCAGGGCTGCGTCCCGCCATCATCAGGAGCACGATCGGCCTGTGGATTCGATAACGGCCGCCGAGTTCAAGCGTGGTCTGGCTCGCGTAAGGATTGTAGGTGCTTTGCGAATAGAACTCGGCGTCGAGTTCCAGCTTGGAGTTGAACGTGTGTCCAACGACGAGGCCCGTCAGCCAGCCACTCGGTCCATTGTGGACAAAATCATAGCCGAGTTCGAAATTCACATCGACAGGACCGAGTTTGTGGGAAAACTCAAAGGGCAGCAGGAAGGAGTTGCTCTGCGCGGTGATGCCGCGGCGAACGGAGTCATTGGGATTATTCACGAATGCCTGAGGGAAGGTCGAGATCGACCAGCCTGATTCGCCGGCGTCGTGGAAGCGCCATTTGACTCCGAAGTTCGATTGCCCCAGTCCGAACTTGGCGGCCACGGGAAGATCGTGCACGCGCAACCAGGCGTTCTCGTAGGTGAGCTGGATGCGGTCGCCAATGCCGAAGTTGATGTCGACATCGGGGGTATGAGTAACAGACTGATCGCTATACAGGAACGGCATGTAGCCAAAGTTGATTTCCCAATTGCGGGGCCCAGGTGTGGCTGGATCGTTGGTGTAAAAAGGCGGACCACCCTGGGCGAATGCAGAGCGGGCCATAAGTAGCCCGAATACAAAAATCAGGATGCGCAATATCGTTGTACGTCGCTCCATAGGAAGCCGAAAGCGCGCAGAGAAATTACCAGGTATCGCAATCGGCCTAAGCTTTGGAAGAGTCATCCTGAAAATCCCAATGCGCTGGCGAAACTCGGTTTGAGCAGAAGCGCAGCAGGTAGTTTAGCCGGATTTGCCAAAGCCTTCCTGCCTGTGACGCTCGTCATAGCCCTGCCCAAGCCACAAGTGATAAGAATATGCGTTGCCGGAACAGAATTCGCCTATCGCATAGCGCGGGCTTTGCGCTTGTCTATTGGAGGCGGAGGAACCATGCACGATGCCGTTACTAAGTTGTGGCCTGAGATCGAGTGGATCGACTCTCCTCAACTGCGCGAGCAGGTGAGCAATACCTGGCAGCGGGCGCTCGAACTCAGCCCGCTAACTCCTGATGACTTGAATCGCATCCCGTTCACGCTGCTGGTGCCCAATTGTCCCACGACGTTCATGGAACACAAGCGCTGCGTGGTGCACATCGCACGCAAGGCGGCTGAGAGCATGACTGAATTCATGGGCCGCGCGCTGCCTATCGACATGGACACCGTGATTGCGGGCGCGATCCTGGCCGACGTGGGCAAGTTGCTGGAGTACGAAAACGTCGACGGCAAGACGCGGCAGAGCAAGCGTGGCGAACTGCTGCGCCATCCATTCACCGGAGTTGCGCTGGCAATGGAGTGCGGTGTGCCGGACGCAGTATGCCATATCATTGCGGCGCACGCGGCCGAGGGCGACCTGGTGACGCGCACCACCGAGGCTTACATCGTGCATCACGCCGATTTCATGGCGTTTCTGCCGTTCAAGAACCTGGCGAAGTAAGGGAGATGATCCATGGCGACGACCACAGCCCCGCCCAAGACCGCGAGCAAGCCTGCCATCACTGCCACAATGTCGCAGTGGGCCGCTGGGGTGCGATTCGAGCAGCTTTCCGCTGACGCGGTCTACCAGGCCAAGCGCTTCCTGCTGGACAGCATTGGGTGTGCGCTCGGCGGATATCAGCAGCACGATGTCGTCATCGCGCTGGCAGTGCTGGACGAGATCGCCGGACCGGGCAAGGCAACGGTGATCGGCAGCGGCAAGCAGATGGACGCAGTTTCGGCCTCGCTGGCCAACGCGCTGATGATTCGCTGCATGGACTACAACGACATTTACTGGAAGCAAGACCCCTCGCATCCCTCCGACATCTTCCCTGCCGCGATTGCCGCCGGCGAGCGCATGGGCAGCGACGGCCGCGAGCTGATCGTTGGGCTGGTGCTCGGTCACGAATTCGAGATGCGGCTGTGCGAAGCCGCGTTCCCCGGCATCCGCGAGCGGGGCTGGCATCACGCTACGCTGACGGCATTCGTATCTCCGATTGTGGCGGGACGCATGCTGCGGCTTACTGCCGAGCAGATTCAGCACGCCATCGGCATTAGCGCCAGCGCTCGCGCCACGCTCGGCGCGGTTACCGCGGGCAAGCTGACGATGATGAAGAACACCGTCGACCCCATGGCCACGCAGAGCGGCATGCTCGCAGCACTTCTGGCGGAGAAGGGCTACACCGGCCCGGAGCATGTCCTCGACGGAAAAGAGGGGCTGGTGCACTGCTTTGGCCCGGAGTGGAAGCTGGACATTCTGACCGACGGCCTAGGAGAATCGTGGCGTATCACACAATGTGGGATGAAAGCATTTCCTACTGAGGCCCTGACCCACACGCCGATTTCGGCGGTGCTGGCCCTCATGAAGGACCACGACCTGAAACCCAACGACATTGCCAAAGTGCATATTCGCACCACGGCACGCGGCGCGGACATTCTAAGTGATCCGAGCAAGTACGATCCGCACACGAAGGAAACGGCTGACCATTCGCTGCCGTACGTGATCGCCGCTGCCATCGCAGAGCGGCAGGTGACGCCGCTGCAGTTTACCCCTGCAAAGATCATGGACCCGGTGATCCGAGCGCAGCTCAACAAGATCGTCGTCACCGCGGACCCTGAAATCGAGAAAGTCTTCCCCGCGCTGCAACGGGTGATTGTCCGGATTCACACTATTGACGGCCGCGAGTTCATGCAGCAGCTTGACTATCCCAAGGGCGATCCACGCAACCCGCTGACCGATCAAGAGGTGGAGGAAAAGTTCGAGGCGCTGGCCGAGCCGGTGATGTCGCCAGAGGCCAGCCGCCGCGCCATCGACGGCATCTGGAACTTGGAGAAGCTGGCGAACATTAGCGCTCTGATGAAGCTCTGCAAAGCGGACCGCCGAGCGGCAGGAGAAGGTCACTGATGGGACAGACCATCGTCGAAAAAATCGCGCATTCCCACATGACCGAGGGCCCGAACCGCCCACTGCGGGCTGGAGACTTTCTCTCCATCCGGCCCTACCACGTGATGACCCACGACAACACTTCGGCAGTGATGAAGAAGTTCAAGGCCATCGGCGCGCGGAAGGTCTACGATGCCGGACAGCCAGTGTTCACCGCCGATCACGACATTCAGAACACGCAGGAGTCCAATCTTGCGAAGTATCGCAGCATGGAGGCATTCGCGCACGAACATGGCATCGACTTCTATCCACCGGGCACTGGCATCGGCCACCAGCTCATGGTGGAAAAGGGCTACGTGTTGCCGGGAACGTTTGTTGTTGCCTCGGATTCGCACTCGAATATGTACGGTGCCCTGGGAGCCATCGGCACGCCCGTGGTCCGCACCGACGCAGCCGCCATCTGGGCGACGGGCGAGTTCTGGTGGCAGATTCCGCGCACCGTCCAGGTTGTGCTGGAGGGCCAACTGGCGGCGGGTGTGAGCGGCAAAGATGTGATCGTCACCCTGTGCGGGCTGTACAACCGCGAGGAAGTCTTGAACGCGGCGGTCGAATTCGCCGGCCCAGGCGTGGCATCGCTCAGCATGGACGCGCGCTTGAGCATCGCCAACATGTCCACCGAGTGGGGTGCGCTGGTGGGCTGGTTCCCGGTGGGTGAGGTCACATTGAGTTATTTGGAAGCGCGGAATCGCGAGCTACGAGCGCAGGGCATCGCGCGCATACCTTACGAGAAGTTTGCCGACTGGCGCACGAATCCACCAGCTCCAGACGCTGACGCAGTCTATGCCGGACGCATCGTGCTCGACCTCGCGGAGGTCACGCCGCACGTTTCCGGACCGGATACGGTGCAGGTGATGCAGTCGGTTGCCGAGATCGCCAAGAAGAAGGTTGCGATCCAGAAAGCCTATCTCGTCTCTTGTGTGAACTCGCGATTGGAGGACCTGGAGGCCGCCGCGAAAGTCTTGCCCGGCAAGAAAGTTGCCGGCGGCGTGAAATTTTATTTTGCAGCAGCCAGTCGCTCGATACAGGAAGAAGCCGAGAAGAGCGGCGTTTGGCAGACCTTTCTCGATGCTGGGGCGCTTCCCCTGCCGTCGGGATGTGGACCGTGCATCGGCCTTGGCACCGGGCTCCTGGAGCCGGGTGAGACCGGCATTTCCGCGACCAACCGCAATTTCAAGGGGCGAATGGGCTCGCGCGATGCCCGATGCTATCTCGGCAGCCCCGAAGTGGTTGCGGCTTCGGCGGTCGCAGGATACATTTGCGGGCCGGGACCATCCGAGTCGTGCCCGGTGACCCGGAGTTTCACGGAATTCGCCCCTACCACGGTAGCGGAGACGGTCGAGATCCTTCCCGGATTTCCGGCGAGAGTTCGCGGCCGGATGGTCTTTCTGCCGCAGGACAACCTGAACACCGACGGCATTTACGGCAAGGACTACACCTACCGCGAAGACATGACGCCTGAAATGATGGCGCGCGTGGTGATGGAAAACTACGATCCGGAATTTGCCGAGCGAACGGTTGCAGGGGATGTCGTCGTGGGCGGATTCAACTTTGGTACCGGCTCCAGCCGCGAGCAGGCAGTGACGGCGCTGAAGTGCAAAGGCATTCCGCTGGTGATTGCGGGCAGCTTTTCGCAGACGTATCTGCGCAACGCCTTCAACAACGGCTTCCTTTGCATCGAGGAGCCGGGACTGGTGAATCGCTTGCGCTCCCGGTTTGGCGACGCGGTGGCGCGCGGAGAAAAGACGATCATCCCTGGCGACGCGATCGAGGTGGACTTCGCAACCAGCACAATCCGCTATGCGGGTGAGACGTTTACCTTTCCTGCCCTGGGCAGCGTACCGCAATCGCTGGTGATTGCCGGAGGCGTTGAGAACCTGGTCAGCCGCAAGCTGGGAATCGAGATGACCACAGTACAGATTTAGGTATCCCACAATGTGGGAGTACGGACTATTGGGACTGGGATGTGATTCCAGACAATCCTCGAATGCGGCGGCCCGATGAAGGCCGCCTCCACTCGGGATGACATTTCAAAATAACAGGAGCCTGCAATCATGGCGAAACATACGATCGTAGTCATGCCCGGCGATGGCATTGGCAATCAGGTGCTGCCCGAGGCCATTCGCATACTCGACGCTGTCGGATTTGAAGCTGAATATGTACATGCCGACATCGGTTGGGAGTGCTGGATCAAAGAAGGCAATGCGCTGCCGGAGCGCACTATCGAGTTGCTGCGGCAACACAAAATCGGGCTGTTTGGGGCCATCACCTCCAAGCCCAAGAAGGAAGCGGAAGCCGAACTCAGTCCCGCGCTGAGAGGCAAGGGCTGCCAATACTTCAGCCCCATCGTTTCCATGCGCCAGAAGTTCAACCTAGACGTCTGCATGCGGCCGTGCCTGTCGTTTCCCGGCAATCCTCTCAACTTCATCCGCAAAAAGCCGAGCGGGGGATTCGAAGAGCCGAAAGTCGATGTCGTCGTCTTCCGCCAGAACACCGAGGGGCTGTACGCCGGTGTGGAATGGAGTAATCCTGCGCCACAGGTCCGCGAGGCGCTGCGGACGCATCCCAAGTTCAAGCTGTTCGAGAGCGTCGCCGGAGAAGATCTGGCGATCTCGGTGCGAATCATCACCCGTCCGGCAGCGCGCCGCATTTGCGAAGCGGCCTTCCGGCATGCCCGCAAGTTCGGCTACAAAACGGTTACGATCTGCGAGAAGCCCAACGTGTTGCGCGAAACCTCGGGTCTGATGGAAGAGGTTGCCAAGGAAGTGCAGAAGCAGTACAGCGATATTCCCCTGTGGTCCACCAACATCGACGCGCAGACCATGTGGCTGACGAAGAACCCCGAGGACTATGGCGTTATTGTGGCCAGCAACCTGTTCGGGGACGTGATCAGCGACGCCTTTGCCGGACTGGTGGGCGGACTCGGCTTCGCGGCTTCGGGCAATATTGGCGACGATGTCGCAGTCTTCGAGCCGACGCACGGCTCGGCGCCGAAGTACGCGGAACTGGATCCACCGATCGTCAATCCCATTGCAATGATCCTTTCGGCAGCGATGATGCTCGATCACATTGGCGAACAGAGCAAAGCGGAAAAAGTTCGTACTGCAATCGCTGCGGTGGTCGGGGAAGGCAAGGTGCGGACCTACGACATGCTGCGCATCTCCGGCGGCGCACGGTCGCTGGCACAGGGCGCGGCCTCAACGCCGCAGATGACCGACGCCATCCTGGAGCAACTCGGCGCCGGAGTGGAGAGTGCTTATGCCGGCAGCGGCAGAAACTAGCGTGGCGCGACGCGGAGAAGCAGGACGGGCCGGGCCGGACGTTCGCTCCGACCTGCACGTCAGTTTTGAGGAGCGCTCCAGCGGCGGCCTCGACATCGATCTGCGCTCGCGGGTCGATCTGTACTATGGCGGGAGCATCCGCCAGCAGGTGCGGGATGTCCTGCAACGACTGGGGGTTGATCACGCCCGTGTGGCGATCGTGGATGAAGGCTCGCTGCCCTTCGTGATTGCGGCGCGAGTGGAAACTGCGGTGCGCCGCGCGGGACTCGGGCAGGGTAAGTCTGCGCTGGCGGAGGCGGTTGCGCCCGCGGCGCCCTCATCGCGCGACCGGCTGCGTCGCTCGCGTCTCTACCTTCCCGGCAACGAGCCGAAGTACTTCATCAACGCCGGACTGCATGCCCCTGACGCTGTCATTCTCGACCTGGAGGATTCCGTTCACTTCGCTGAGAAAGATGCAGCCCGCGTTCTAGTGCGCAATGCGCTGCGAGCGGTGGACTTTGGCCCGGCGGAGCGCATGGTCCGCATCAATCAATTGCCGGCCGGACTTGCCGACCTGGAGGAGATTGTTCCTCAGGCTCCCGACCTCATTCTGATCCCGAAAGTTGAGACGCCGGAGCAGGTGTCTGACATTGTGGGAGCTGTGGAAGCGATAGCCACGCAAGCCCAGGTTGTCCGGCCGATCTGGCTGATGCCTATCCTGGAGTCGGCGCTGGGTATCGAGAACGCCTACGCGATCGCCAGGGCCTCCGAGCGCGTGGTCGCTCTCACCATCGGGCTGGAAGACTACACGGCCGACCTCGGGGTGGCGAAGACATCGGGCGGAGCAGAATCGCTTTATGCACGGATGCGCGTGGCCAATGCAGCCCACGCCGCGCACGTGCAAGCCATCGATTCGGTGTACGGTGACGTCGCCGACAGCGACGGATTACTACGCTGGGGCGAGGCATCGCGGGCCATGGGCTTCGAAGGTATGGGCTGCATCCATCCCGTGCAGATCGACATTATTCATCGCGCGTTCGCTCCCACAGCGTCAGAGTTGGAAAAAGCGCTGAGCATTGTCGCCGCTTACGAAGACGCACAGGCCCAGGGACTGGGCGTGGTCAGTCTCGGTTCCAAGATGATCGACGCTCCGGTGGTGCAGCGCGCGCTGAAGCTAGTGGCCCGCGCCAAA
Source organism: Acidobacteriaceae bacterium (assembly GCA_003135315.1). Classification (GTDB taxonomy): domain Bacteria; phylum Acidobacteriota; class Terriglobia; order Terriglobales; family Acidobacteriaceae; genus Bog-257. The sequence continues at coordinate 7,838 of PLBD01000341.1, forward strand.
CAGATGGGTCTGATGGCAGGGGGAAAGCCATGAGCGCGGCGGTCGCGAACGGATTGATCACGAATGCCATGGGGCGGCGAGTGCCGACCATAGTGAACGGCCGGGAGCAAGTGGCATACCAGGGAGTCGACCGATATCGCCCCACGGGCCGCAAGACCGGCCCGCCGATTCGTAGCAATAGCGACTATCCCACAAACGGGGACAAGCGCGTGCCCGATCTCGAGACCGCGCTGCGGCTTTGCGGGCTGCACGACGGCATGACCATCAGCAATCACCATCACCTGCGGAACGGAGACCTGGTCGCACTCAATGCCTTGCAGGCCGCCGCGCGCATGGGCGCCAAAGATCTTGTATGGTTTCCCAGCGCGTCGTTCCCATGTCACGAGCCGGTGATTGAGCTGATGAAGTCAGGTGCGGTACACCATATCGAAGGCAGCATGAACGGCCCACTGGGCGATTACTGCTCGCACGGGCACATGCGCGGGCTCGGGATGCTGCGCTCGCACGGCGGACGCTGGCAGGCTGTGCAGGATGGCGAGGTCCATATCGACATTGCGGTCATCGCCGCTCCCACCGCCGACTATTTCGGCAACGCCGACGGCTCGCACGGCAGGTCGGCCTGCGGATCCCTGGGGTTTGCGCTGGCCGATTCGGTTTACGCCGATCGCGTCATTGTCGTGACCGACAACCTCGTTCCCTTCCCCTGCATTCCGTGGCAGATCCAAGGTAACAATGTGGATTACGTCGTGGAAGTCGAGTCCATCGGCGATCCGTCGAAGATCGTCAGCGGAACGACGCAGATCACGCGCAGCCCCGACCGTTTGCGTATCTCGGAGCTGGTAGCGCGATTTCTGCGCGACAGCGGCATCATGCGCGATGGCTTCTCGTTCCAGGCAGGCGCGGGCGGCATTGCGCTGGCGTTCGTCGACTACCTGGCGCGCATGATGAAAGACGCGAAGGTCAAGGCCAGCTTCGTGCGCGGCGGCTCGACGAAGTACCTGGTGGATCTGCTGAACGAAGGCCTGATCGGATATATCCTCGACGGCCAGACCTTCGACCTGGACGCTGTGCGCTCGATTGCCAGCGATCCGCGGCATGTGCCGACCAGTCCATTCACCTCGTACAACTTCCACGGTAAGGGAAACTTTGCCTCGATGGTTGACGCGGCCGTGCTGGGCGCGACCGAGGTTGACGTCAACTTCAACGCCAATGTGGTTACGCACTCCGACGGGCGGCTGCTGCACGGCATTGGGGGCTGGCAGAATTGCCTCTTCGCGGGATGCACGA
>PLBD01000404.1 GCA_003135315.1 Acidobacteriaceae bacterium
CGCCTCCCACATTGCGGGAGTACCCCAATGCGGCACTCAGGTCCAGGCCCTTCGAACTGGCCCACGCGACGATGTCCCCCGTTGTGGGATTCACCAGCGCCGAACCCTGTTCCGCGCCAGCCTGCCACTTGCCGCCAAGGTAGCTTTGCAGCACTTTGGCACCCGATGCAACGCGATTCTCCGCTGTACTAGTCATGATTTATGCCATCTCCGATGAAAGCCCTGCCTAATGTTGCCGCAGGGGCGCCAGATATTGTTCCACCCAGGGCACAACCCACTGCGCCGCCAGCTCCTCCGGCAGGGTGCCCGAACTGGCGTCGTGCATCAGCATCTCGCCCGCGCGCCTTGCGCCAAGTTCCGCGAGCATCTTGTCAAAGCGGATGCCGCCCTGGCAAAAAGTATCCTTGTAGGTTCGGTCTCCGAGAGCGATCACGCCGTAAGTGACGTTGCGCAGGTCCGGTCTCCAGGTTTCGAGACTGTTGATCAAAGCTTGTGCATTGTCGGGCACGTCGCCGTTGCCGTAGGTTGAGGTACAAATGAGGAAATTGCCGCCGCGCTGAAAAACGCCGGCGTCGAGGTTGTCCATCACCTGAATGCTGGCCCGGTGTCCGGCGGTTTCCAGCGCCTGCTGGACCTCCTGCGCCACCATTTCGGCAGTGCCGGTCATGGTGCCCACCAGGATCGTGATGTCTACGCCCATACTTTCATGCCCACAGCGCTGCCCGCTTGCCTTAGCAACGCTCTCCTCACCGTCGCACTATTATACGGTGCCGCTGCGGACGTATAATGCGTCAACCGTGGGCCGAAAGCGCGACACATTGCATGTGGAGGAAAAAGAGCCGTCGGAGGTCCTCGCCGAGTCCACCTCTTTACGCGATGGTGAGGACAGCGTCGCCGAATCCGACTATCTCAAGCGCCTGGGCGAGCGCGTACGCGAGACGCGCGCGCGGCGCGGCATGACACGCAAGCTGCTGACGCGCGATTCCGGCGTCTCCGAGCGCTACCTTGCGCAACTGGAAACCGGCCAGGGCAACATCTCTATTCTCCTGCTGCGGCAGATCGCCAACGCGCTCAACACTCCGCTCGAGGCTCTCGTACTCGCAGGCCCTGAGCCGCTCGTCGACCTGGTGCACACCACGGAGTTTCTGCGGCGCCTGCCCGCGGCTGAGCTGGCAGAAGCTCGACGCCTGCTGGTGCAACATTTCGGCGGCGTCGATCAGGAAGCGCGGCGCGGCCGGATTGCGCTGATCGGCTTGCGCGGCGCGGGCAAGTCGACGCTGGGTGCAATGCTGGCAGATCGCGTGGAGGTCCCTTTCCTCGAGCTCGACCGCCTCATCGAGCAGGAGAGCGGCGTCAGCCTGAGCGCCATTTTCGATCTCTACGGGCAGAGCGGATTTCGCCGCCTGGAACGCCGCTGCCTCGACCAGGTTATCGAGCGCTATCCGCGCTTCGTGCTGGCCACCGGCGGAAGTCTCGTCTCCGAGCCCGCGACCTTCGAGCGTCTGCTGACGATGTGCTTCACCGTCTGGCTGCGCGCCACACCGGAAGACCACATGCAGCGCGTCATCGCACAGGGCGACATGCGGCCCATGGCAGACAATCGCGAATCCATGTCCGACCTGAAGCGCATCCTCGAAGTCCGCGAGCCGCTGTATCGCAAAGCGGACATCACCATCGACACCAGCGGATCAACCGCCGAGGAGAGCCTGGGGAAAATCCTGGCTCGTGCCATAACCAGCAACTAGAATAGTCGCGGGCGAGCGCCAAACCTGGTGTAACTTGGGTTTCGGGTCAAACGAGCTTATCATCGAATGGAGGCAGTATGGGCATGTTTGGAATTGATTTAGACCCGGAGCTCGAAGCGCGTCTGGACCGACTTGAAAAGGAAACCGGCCGCACCAAGGCTTACTATGCGGAGCTTGCCATTAAGGAGTTTCTCGAGGATCGCGAAGACTACCTGAAAGGTATCGCCGCTCTAGAACGCAACGAGCCCAGGATTTCTCTGGAACGACTGGAGCGCGAGCTTGGCTTGGACCGTTGAGTTCCTGCTGTCCGCACAAAGACAGATTGCCGCGCTCGACCGCTCCACCCAGCAACGCATTACCTCCTACTTTCACAATCGAGTCTTGACGGCCAAGGATCCTCGTGAGTACGGAAAGATGCTGCGCGGGGATAAAGGCGGACTCTGGCGATATCGCATTGGCGATTATCGGGCCATCTGCAAAATAGAAGAAGAACGCTTCGTGGTTCTAGTACTTGAGATCGGACATCGCCGGGAGATCTATCGCTGACATGATCCAGAGTCGACGCGAACTCACGAAAAACCACATCACGCACTTATGTAAATTTTTCCATGTCTCACCGTGTATTTTTTTCTAACGCCATTTTTTCCTGCATAATATTTCCTGTCGTCCCGAAGCGGGAAATGCACTATAATGCATCTATCCACGTGGGGATTTCTTGACCGCCATCCCGGCGCCGTCCTGAGGAGATTCATCTGCATGCCTGATGTGAAAGAAGCGGAGCTCGTCACTTTTGACGTGGCTTCCGAAAATTATCGCCATTGGCGGCTGACCATCGACGGCCGCATCGCCACCCTGGCCATGAACGTCAACGAGGACGCCGGGTTGCGACCGGGCTACAAGCTCAAGCTTAATTCTTACGATCTCGGTGTCGACATCGAGCTGTACAACATTCTGCAGAACATTCGCTTCGAGCATCCTGAAGTGGCTTGTGTCGTCCTCACCAGCGCTCGCGAGCGCATGTTCTGCGCCGGCGCCAACATCTACATGCTGGGCACGTCGACGCACGCGTGGAAGGTCAACTTCTGCAAGTTCACCAACGAGACGCGCAACGGCATGGAAGATTCCAGCCGTCACGACGGGCTGAAGTTTCTCGCCGCGCTGAACGGAACCACGGCGGGCGGCGGTTACGAGCTTGCGCTGGCCTGCGACGAGATCGTGCTGATCGACGACCGCTCCAGCGCGGTCAGCCTGCCGGAAGTTCCGCTGCTCGGAGTTTTGCCGGGAACCGGCGGCCTCACCCGCGTGGTTGACAAGCGCAAAGTCCGCCGTGATCGTGCCGACATGTTCTGTACCAATCCGGACGGCGTGAAGGGCGAGCGCGCCAAAGAGTGGGGGCTGGTGGACGACATCGCGGTGCCGGCGAAGTTTCCGGAAGTGGTTCGCGCTCGCGTCGAAAAGCTGGTCGCGGACTCGACCCGGCCCGCGAATGCGCAAGGGATCAAGCTAACGCCGCTGCATCGCACGATCGACGGCAGCGGCTATCACTACAAGCATGTCGACGTGACCTTCGACCGCAACGCGCGAACTGCAACGCTGACCGTGCGCGCGCCCGAAGGCAATCAGCCGAAGACCATCGAAGAGATTCACGCCGCCGGCGCTCAATGGTGGCCGCTGGCGATGGCGCGCGAGCTGGACGACGCCATCCTCATGCTTCGCGTCAATGAACTTGAGCTAGGTTTGCTCCTGCTGAAGACGTCGGGCAGTCCCGAGGCAGTTCTGGCATCCGACGCGATTCTTCTGGAACACCGCAATGACTGGCTGGTGCGCGAGACTATCGGCATGTTGCGCCGCACTTTTGCTCGTCTCGACGTGTCCTCGCGCAGCCTGTACGCCATCATCGAGCCGGGATCGTGCTTCGCAGGCTTGCTGTTCGAACTGGCGCTGGCCGCCGATCGCAGCTTCATGCTCGCGCTTCCGGATGAGGAAGGCGACTCACCAAAGATCGCTGTCGATGACTGCAACTTCGATTTGTTGCCCGCGGTCAACGACCAGAGCCGGCTGCAAACACGCTTCAGCAACGACGCGCGGGACATGGCGTCCGCGATCGAAGCCAAGGGCAAGCTGCTCGGTCCGGCGGACGCTTTGCGGCTGGGCCTGGTCACCGTTGCGCCCGACGATCTCGACTGGGAAGACGAAGTCCGCGTTGCCATCGAAGAGCGGGTCAGCCTGTCTCCGGATGCGCTCACCGGCATGGAAGCCAACCTGCGCTTCCCGGGCGATGAAACGCTGGAGACGAAGGTATTCGGCCGGCTCTCGGCGTGGCAGAACTGGGTGTTCATCCGGCCCAACTCCACCGGCGAGCACGGCGCGCTCAAGCTCTTTGGCACCGGATCGAAGGCGCGATTTACGTGGGAGAGGGTTTGAGTGTACGCGGCGTCCGTGGCGGCGCAGTGGAATCAAGGTTTCATCACGAGCGAAGCGAGAGATCTGCTTTTCGACCGGCTGAAGCGAAAGCAGATGCCTCGCCCGACTGAAGTCGTGCTCGTGATGACAACATACAAATTTGCAATGGCGCAGCTGAAGCTGCGCCNNTCGATCTCGGCTCCAACCGCACGCTGCAGCGCGCCCTGGAGCACTGGCAGCCCGAATTCCTCAACTGGTGGCAGGAACTTGGTCCCAAGGATTTCCAGGTTGCCGACGTGTACCTGCGCACCGCAACCTCCGTCGACGCGAAGGGCTGGGCAACGTATGGCTTCGTGCGCATGCCCGAGTATCGCTGGGGCATCTTTCTCGCCGATCGCAATCTGGATCGCCGCATCGGTTTCGGCGACAGCTATGGGCAGGAAGTGTGGCAGCAGATTCNNGCGACACCGAACCGGCGTCGGTTGAGCAACAGCGCATGTTGGGACACACGGCTCCGTCCCTTTATGACCTGCGCAATCTCTTTCAGGTGAACGTCGAAGAAGGCCGTCACTTGTGGGCGATGGTCTATCTGCTGCACGCCTACTTTGGCCGCGACGGTCGCGAAGAGGCGGAAGAGTTGCTGGAGCGCCACTCCGGCGACGCCAATAAGCCGCGCATTCTCGGCACATTTAACGAACCCATCAGCGACTGGCTCAGCTTCTTCATGTTCACTTATTTCACCGATCGCGACGGCAAGTTCCAGCTGAAGTCGCTGGCCGAGTCGAGTTTCGATCCGCTGGCCCGCACCTGTTCCTTCATGCTGACCGAGGAAGCGCACCACATGTTCGTCGGCGATACCGGCATCAATCGCGTGATTCGCCGTGCGCTGGAGGTGATGAAGGAGTTGAATACCGACGATCCCGTGGCCATCCGCCATGCCGGTGCCATCGACCTGCCGACCGTGCAGCGGTATCTGAACTTCTGGTTCAGCTCGTCGCTCGATCTGTTTGGCTCGGAGAGCTCGTCGAACGCGGCGTCTTATTTCGCCAATGGTCTGAAGGGGCGTCCTGACGAAGCGAACTACGAAGACCACGTGGCTGCCGCCCAGATCTACAAGCTGGAAGTTCCCGACGGAAGCGGGGGCACGAAGAGCGAGGAGATCCCGATGCGTAACGCGATGAACGATGTGACGCGCGGCTCCTACGTTAGAGATTGCGAGATAGGCGTCACGCGCTGGAACCGGCTGATTGAGAAGGCAGGTCATTCGTTCCGTCTATCGCTGCCGAGCACACGCTTCCGCCGCAACATTGGCATCTGGGCGGGCGTACCGACTGACACAACCGGCAAGCCCATCACGCAGGAAGAATACAATGCGCGGATTGGCACATGGCTGCCCAGCGAAAGCGATCGCGCGTACATCATGAGCCTGATGCACGGCGTGCACGAGCCCGCCAAGATGGCGGCCTGGATTGCGCCTCCCGATCGCGGCATCAACAATAATCCGGTGGACTACGAGTACGTGAAGATGCATTAAACAAGTGGCCAGTGACTAGTGGTCAGTGGCCAGCCGGGACTTTGGAGCGCGGCAATCGAGTCCCGCTCGCGGGACGGAAGATCATAGCCCAGCGCTCCAGCGCTGGGTGGGCATTCGTATTCGACCGAGTGCCGTAGGCACGGCAGGGTTTGTGCCGTCCCCACGGGACTCAGGTTTTTCTTGCACCTGACCCAGCCTTCAAAGGCTGGGCTAAGCTCTGGCGCCCCTTCGGGGCTGCATTGTCGCGAGGTTCGATCGCTTCTCCCGTAGAGAGTTCCTGAACCGGCGTGCCGGTTTCTGGGTGACGGCTGATAGCTACATGAACTCCATCGCCATCATCGGCAGCGGTCCTGCGGGCTGTTATCTCGCCGACCATCTGCTCCGGCTCCTTCCCGACGCCGCAATCGATGTTCTGGAAAAACTTCCTGTGCCGTTCGGATTGATTCGCTATGGCGTCGCACCCGACCATCAAAGTACCAAGGCGGTGTCGCGCGTCTTCGATCGCGTGCTGGCGCGCGATCAGGTCAGCTTCTTTGGCAATGTTGAAGTTGGCCGCGACGTTCGTCTCGACGAGTTGATGTCCCTCTACGACGCGGTTGTTCTCGCGACGGGAGCGGCCCGCGACCGCCGGCTTGGGATTCCAGGCGAATATCTGCCCGGCGTCGTTGGCTCAGGCGCGTTCGTTGGCTGGTACAACGGGCATCCGCACGCCCAGGCCGTTGGAGTGGACGATGTGCGGTCGGCGGTGATTATTGGCAACGGCAACGTTGCGATTGACGTGGCCCGCATTCTCGCCAAGGGTCCGGAAGAGTTTGCCGGCTCCGACGTCGCCGGCGAATTTATGGCGTGGCTCGTGGCGCAACCTCTTGAGACGATCCATGTCGTCGGGCGGCGCGGCGCGGCGGAAGCGAAATTCGTGGACCACGAACTCGCCGAACTCGGCACATTGCAGCGGGCGCGGCCCGTCGTCAGCGATCCCGTGGGCCTCACGGGAGATACGCCTGTCGTCAAGACGCTGCGCAGTTTTGCCGAGAGTACTCCGCGTGACACTCCGGTCACTATCAATTTTCATTTCAATCTCACGCCAACGGCATTTGTTGGCGACGGCAAGCTTCAAGAAGTGCAGTTTCGTTCGGCGAGCGGCGAGTCGGTCATACTACCCGCTCAGATGGCCGTCACTTGCATCGGCTATGAGGCGCTTCCGTGTTGCTCGGCTCTTCCCGCGAATGGAATCTTCGCAAACCAAGACGGCAAAGTCGACGAGCGCCTCTACGTGGTGGGATGGGCGAAGCGCGGCCCGACGGGAACCATTCCCACAAATCGGGTTGAGGCACAGCAACTGGCTCAAAGGATCGCTCAGGAAACCCAAAGCGGTGACCGCCCTGGCGGCGCGGGCCTGCGAAAGCTGCTGCAAGAGCGAAACGTGCGTTGGGTGGATTACGCAGGCTGGCAGCGGATTCATGCGGCGGAACTGGCGCGGACCGGCGCCGGACGCGGCCGGGAGAAGTTAAGCAGCGCCGAGGCGATGCTGGAGACGGCCCTCGGTCCGGAGGGTCAATCTACATGAATTCGTAGTCTTGTCTTCCAGCGGGTTGCTGAAGAAGTCCAGTTTGTTAGTCAATGTGTCGCCGGCTAAAGCCGGCTCGGGAAGATAAAATAAACGGCTTATCGGCACGACTGAAGTCGTGCCCTGACACAAAGCGTTCGGAAGCAGAGTTTTTCAGCAGCCTGCTAGTGTGCGCACGGCCTGCAACAGGACGGGGTCTATGCCGCGGAGCGCTCTGTTATCGGTGGGCCGTCGATGAAACTACAGTAGCCCCTCCCATCATCTGATAATGTACATTAGGCCGAACGGCTGAAATTGCATCACTTAGCGATGAGCGCTACTCATACCACCCACGATCATAGGATGGCCCAGCGCCCTGCTCACCGGGCCGGCTTGCGCACCGTGGCCTTTTGGGAGGCACTGAAAGGCGGGCTTGCGCTGCTGGGCGCCTATGTCTTCATCCGGATGATCCGGCGCGATGTGGACTTCACCGAGGCCGCCGAACATGTATTGTTTCACCTGCACATCAACCCTCATCACCGCTGGACCCAACAGTTTCTCCACGCCGCCGGCAAGGTATCGAGCACCAACATTGCAATGATCCTGAGCATCGCGGTGGTGTATGCCGCACTGCGCTTTATTGAAGGCTATGGCCTGTGGCGGCAGCGGATCTGGGCGGAATGGCTGGCCATCATCTCCGGCTGCATCTATCTGCCATTCGAGATTTATCAGGTCATCCGTCATCCCAACGAACTGCATTGGATCATCCTCGGCATCAATATTCTCGTTGTTCTGTATATCGGGTGGGTGCGTTGGGATGAGATCAAGGACGGGCGTCAGCAGAGTGCCCCGGTCTAGCCTTCTTTTGGCCCGGGTGGTCAACTTCCTCCAGCACGCCGCGACGGGCAGCATCGTCTTGTCCTGCCCGTTGCTTCGTGCTACAAGGTTTCAGACGCGTAAATTGAGTGGGCGTTTCGCTGGAAACTTAAAACACGAAACTACGGTTGCATGGCTGACAAGAAAACACGCCGCAAGAAAAGCCCGGCCGCCGATCCGGTGATTCCAGACAAGCTGTACTTTCGCATCGGCGAGGTTTCGCGGCTTTGCCGGCTCCCGGCTTACGTGCTGCGCTTCTGGGAGACCGAGTTCCCGCAGCTCAAGCCGGTCAAGAGCAGCACCGGTCAGCGCATGTACCGTCAGCGCGACGTCGAACACGTGCTCCGCATCAAGAAGCTGCTCTACGAAGAAGGCTACACCATCGTTGGCGCGCGCCACCAGTTGAAGGATGAATCGAAGACGGCGCGGCAGCAGTCGGGTCTGCCGTTTCCCAAACAGAATCCCGCCGACAAGCTTAAGAAAGTCCGGCAAGGCTTGCAGGAGATCCTGGGTATTCTGTCGGCGCCGCGACGCAAATGACTACTTCACTACCGTGACCTGGAACTGAACGGGGATGGTTCGCGGCGGATAGCAGGCGCTGTGGTCGCATGCCTGGAAGCGCAGCTCACCCTTCACGGGATAGGTTCCCGCAGCGACGTTGGCCGGCGCCTTCAGCACCGTATTGATACTGAAATCGCCGCTATAGACGCTCAGCTTCTCGTCGGGTGAGAACGGGAAGCTCATGTCCTGTCCGGCAGGATACTTCACGTCGGCCACGGTTACCTGCTCCGCCACGGTGAGCTTCAACGCTGTAGGGATCAGCAATGGAGACTTCGGCGTGTGGGAATTGATGTGGAACTCGGAGCCGATTCTGAAGTCGAGGCTCACTTCCTTGCTGGCGCCCGCGTGCATCTGCACGTTACCCACTGGAGCCAGAACAACTGGTGGCTTATCGCCGAAGCCTTGCGCCAGCGCCCAGCCGGCCAGAAGCAATGCTGCTGCGGCAAGAGCAGTCATCCGCCTCATCGCGTTGTATCCTTGGCGGCAGCTTCTTTCACCGTTACCGCTTTCACTTCGGCATTGGCCTGGTTTTGCGGGACGCTGCTGGATCGATTCGTGGTGTTCAAGGTCTTCTTCACGGTCTCCTCGATTTCCTTGCGATCGAGCAGGCCGGTCATCTTGTCCACGATGGCTCCGTCACGACCGATATAGAAGGTTGTCGGCAAGTACTGCACGTCACCGTAGTCGTCGGAGACCTTGTCGGTGCCCAGCAGCACCGGATAGTTGACTCCAACCTCGCTGGCAAACTTTGCGATCGCAGCAGGCTCGGAATCGTCCATCGCTACGCCCAGGACAACCAAACCATCTTTCCCATACTGCTTTTGCAGGTCCTCGAACCAGGGCATTTCCACCTTACAAGGCGGACACCACGTCGCCCAGAAGTTCAGCAGGACAGCTTTGCCGCGAAAATCTGAGAGCCTTACGCTGCTGCCATCCAGCGCCATCAGCGTGAAATCAGGCGCCGGCACACCCTGGACATTGCCCACCAGTGTAATAACCCCGTGCTTGCGAGTGCGATCCAGGTATTTGCCGCTGGCCAGCATGGCCAGGATCGCCACAAACAGGGCAACAAAGACTAACGCATTTCGTTTCACAACCACACCCCTACAACGCGAACCGGTTCAGGAAGGACAAGTAGCCGGAGAGCAATCGCAAGTTGTTCAAGAAGATCAATACCCCGATGGCGATTAGTAGTATACCGCTACAGACCTCCACGGTGTGCAGATGCTTGCGGAAACGGCTATAGAACGCCAGAAAGCGGTCGACTCCCAGGGAAGTCAGCAGAAACGGCACCGCCAGACCAAGGGAATATACGGCCAATAGAATGATGCCCTTCAGCACCGTCTGTTGTGCACCCGCCAGGACCAGGATTGTCGCCAGGATGGGTCCGATGCAAGGCGTCCATCCAAAGGCGAAGGCGAAGCCGACGGCGAAGGAGCCCACGGCGCTGGAGCCGCCCTTGACGTCATGGAGCCGCTTGTCGGCATAGAGCGCTTTGATCTTCAGAATGCCGGTCAGGTGCAGCCCGAACACAATCACAATGATGCCGGCGATCTTGGACAGCAGCGCGTGATACTCATTGACCAGTTGCCCCACGCCGGTGGCCACCGCTCCCAGCGCGATGAAGACCACGCTGAATCCCAAGACGAAGGTGACGGAGTGTAGCATCACCGTACTCAACATGCGGCGCTCAGGCGACTGCAAGTCCTCCACCGTGGCTCCCGAGATCAGCGACACATAGCCTGGCACCAGCGGAAGCACGCATGGAGAAAGGAAGGACAAAATTCCCGCCAGAAATGCAGCGAGCGGAAGGGGCAGATTGTGCATATATTTCATTGTAACAATGCCGCGGTCCGGCAATTGTTACGACTTTGTCAAGGATGAGACGATTGGGGCTCGAAAAGGTAGGGTACGGTCGACCGGCTCTATTGCCGTCCGCGGCGGCAAGACAATCGTCGGCTTCCGCAAACCGGACCACGTCTCAGAAATGACGATCGAGTCGCCGGGGTTGTGCGTGTCGTATTTCACCGAGGCCGGCAGCCCGAGCCGGCAGGAGTAAAGATCGATAAACTGCCGCAAGCGGGTCACGTCCTGCGAGGCTTCGTAGGTCACGCCCGCCACATCGTAGGTGTAAACCAGCAGGATCATCTGCTGCCCCGTGACATCGTCCTCCAACTCCAACACGTCGATGACGTTGCCATCAATGATGCGGCCGCCGCGCGCCAGATCGGCCCGGCGCTCCCGTTCCAGGTCTTCCGCCGTTTTCTTGTTCTTGCGTGACAGCAAGGCGTAGCCGATGATGGCCGCCGTGGCGCCGAATGCGAGAATGGGATACAGCCGGTACGAGTTCATGGGAGTAGGTGTGGAGACTTGACTCCAAGATAGCGGGATCGGATTCAGAAGGGAACACGAAAAAGATTTTCGCTGGAGTTGGGGCCCGATCTATTCCCGATCGACCACGGGATTGCGCAGCGTGCCCACCCCTTCCACGGTCACCTCCACTACATCTCCGGCCTTTAGCGGACCTACTCCCGCCGGCGTCCCGGTGGCGATGACATCTCCGGGCTCCAGCGTCATCACCTGGCTGATAAAGCGAACCAGCACGTCGAGCGGGAAGAGAAAATCGGCGGTCGTCCCATTCTGCCGAAGCTCGCCATTGACGCGGCTCTGGACGCGAACGCCTTTCCACGGATCAAGGCCCTCGGCTACTACCGGGCCTACCGGACAGAACGTGTCAAAGCCTTTGGCCCGCGTCCACTGACCGTCTTTGTTCTGAAGATCGCGGGCAGTGACGTCGTTCACACAGGTGTATCCCACAATGTAAGGCTTAACATCGTCGCTCTCCCGCAAACAGTAACAGCGCCTGCCGATCACCACGCCCAATTCGCCTTCATAGTCCACGCGCTGCGAGAGTTCAGCCGGCCGCCGGATCGCATCTTCCGGGCCAATTAACGACGACGGCGGCTTCAGGAATATCAGCGGCTCGGTTGGAATGGGATGGTCCAGTTCCTTGGCGTGTTCGCGATAGTTACGGCCGATGCATACGATCTTCCCCGGTTCGGCCGGCGCTAGAAGGCGAACGGCGCTCAACGGCAACTCGCTCTTCTCCCCCCGGTCGAAGTCGGAAAACGATTGCGGAGCCCTGGTCAGCGTTCGGGTAATCGTCGGTTGATCACCGTCACCTTCAATCAGCCCGTAGAGCGTCGCACCTTGATGCTGAAACCGGCAATAAGACATCGCGAAGGTCCTTTGTGAATCCAACCCTGAACTATCCAGCCTATCCCATTAATTGGTCTTGCTCGGCACGGTCTCGTGCGCCTCGGCGGAACGGGGACTCTCGTTGCCGCGCAGGTCCACCGCCGAAACCGCGTAGAAATACGTCTTGCCTGCTTCCACGTTTTCGTCACGGTAGGACGAAACCTGCACCAGCTGCGCATTCAGTTTCCGCGGCTGCCCGCCCTCGGTCCATCGGAAGATGTTGTAGCCGGCAAGGTCGCTCTCCATGTTCGGCGCCCAGGTCAGGTCGATGAACGGCTTCTGTCCGACGCTGGAAAATACCACCTGCAGCCCGGCCGGCTGCGCCGGCGGATAGATGTCGCGCGTGAAGACCTCGACCGGCGGCGAATCGTCGCCCTCGACGGCCGCGTTCATGCCATTGGCGTGGACCTGGCTCAACGTCGTGATCCGATACTCGTACTTCTGCTCCCAGGCAAAGGTCTTGTCGAGATACGTGCCCGTGGCAGCCGGCTCAATGTCATCGATCACGATGTACGCGGGAACCCCTGCCGGGCGGCGCATAATGCGATAGAGATAGCTGACTCCCGCGGGCGGCCGCGGCGGTGCGGCTCCTGACCAGGCGATCCGCACCCCGTCTGCACTCACCTCAGCCGTCACCTGCTCGGGCGCAGCAATCGTTGGGACCACGGGAATCGGTACCTGGTTGGAGATTCCGGCGCTGCGGCCATGCGCATTCACGTCTTCCACCCCGTACATCACGAAGCCGGCCGGGTTCTCCTGCCCCAATTGCGGCGGCAGCGTGTCGACGTAGTGAATACGTACCGCTCCTGGCGGGTTCTCGTTCTTCTGCTTCTCCGCCGGCTTCGGCGTGGGCGGTGTCACCTCGGCCACGACGGCGCAATGGGCCATCAGCGTCATGCCTTCATGACGGCAGATTCGCGTGATGGGATTGTGTTTGATGTTGGTGCGGTCCGTGTTCTTGCGCGGCTGGGTCCACTCCAGATCGACCCGGTTGCCACGGCGCGAGGCCGTCAGGTCGGTCACCGGAAGCGGCAGGTTGAGCGACGGGAGCGACGGCGCGCCGGGAGTTCCACACCCGGTACACGCTGCGATCAACAGGACACTTCCGATCAAGCTACAAAGCCGCGGTTGCATGGACGCTAACAGAGTAACAAATCGCAAAATTCCCAGCCCGCATCGCCACCTGATCCGCATTGAATCTTTGCTGGCGGTCTGCGAGAATCCGCATTTCGGCAATGAAATTCAGGAGAAGTTTATGCGCGGTGGACCTCTCGCACTCTTACTGTTTGCTCTCACCCTGCCGTGTGTTGCACAAACGGCCGCGGCGCCACCATCCGCGAAGCCGGCTGCTGCCGTCGATAGAGCTTATTTACAGAGCATCTGGGACGGATGGGCGTCCGCCGACCTGGAGAAGCAGGGACATTTCTACGCCCAAGGTCCCGGCCACCTGTTCTTCGATGTCGCACCGCTGAAGTACAGCAGTTGGGACGAGTACAAGGCGGGCGTCGCACCCTCGCTCAAAGACAGCCCCAAAGTGACGTACACCGTGAATGACGATATCCAGATTCATCCTGAGGGAAAAATCACCTGGGTGGCGGGGACCCTGACGATGGCGGGGAACTCGCCGCAGGGCCAAAAGGAAAGCCTGACATTACGCTGGACTGCGGTGCTGGAGCAGCAGGAGGGCCGCTGGGTCATCACCCACGAGCACGTCTCCCCGCCCGCCGAAGCGCCGCCGCAACAGTAGCTCTACCCTTCCAGCTTTTTCGCCAACAGTTCATTCACCAGGGACGGATTCGCCTGCCCTTTCGAGGCCTTCATCACCTGTCCCACAAAGTAGGAGATGACGGTTTTCTTGCCGCCGCGATACTGCTCCAACTGCTTGGGGCTGGCCGCAATTACCTCGTCGATGATCCTCTCGATCGAAGGAATATCGTTGATCTGCTGCGGTTTCTCCTTCTCGTAGATCGCCGGAAAATCCTCGCCGCGCTCGAAGGCGAGATCGTAGAGGTCTTTCAGGATTTTCCCGCTGATGGCGCCGTTCTCCACCAAATCGGCCGACAAGGCCACGCCCTTCATCGAGATCGGCGACTGCTCGATCTCCAGTCCTTTGGCCTTCAGACGGCCCATCAACTCGCCCTGCACCAGGTTGGCCACGCGCTTCGGATTTTTCGCCGCCGTCGCAGCTTCCTCAAACTGGTCAGCCAGGGAGCGCGTGCTGGTCAAAGTCGCCGCGTCATATTCGGTGATGCCATACTGCGCAACCAGACGCGCGCGCCGCGCCTCCGGCAATTCAGGGAGCCCGGCGATAATCTGCTCGCGCCACTTTGCGTCGACTACCAGCGGCAGCAAATCAGGCTCGGGAAAATATCGGTAATCGTGCGCCTGTTCTTTGGAGCGCATACCGTAGGTCTTGCCCTCTGCGGCGTTATACAGGCGCGTCTCCTGCTCGATCCTGCCGCCCGACTCCAGTACCTGCTCGTGGCGTTCAATCTCATATTCCAGCGCGTGCCGAATGAAGCGGAATGAGTTCACGTTCTTCACTTCCGTCTTGGTGCCGAACTCGCGCTGCCCGCGCGGCCGGATGCTGATGTTGGCATCGCAACGGAGCGAACCCTCTTCCATGTTGCAGTCGCTGACGCCCGTATAGAGGATGATCTCCTTCAGCCGGTTCAGGTATTCCCAAGCTTCGTCAGGCGAGGCAATGTCGGGCTCGCTGACAATCTCGATCAGCGGCACACCGGAGCGGTTCAGGTCGATGGAGGTCCACTCGCTGCTGTCGGGCAGCCCATCGTGCAGGCTCTTGCCCGCATC
>PLBD01000321.1 GCA_003135315.1 Acidobacteriaceae bacterium
GATGTTGAGCGTGAGATCGACGTTCTGGAAGAGCTGGCGCGCATTCACGGCTACAACAATTTTCCCAACACGCTGCCCGCGTTTTCGGGCGCGGTGGTGGAACTGCCGGACGAACCGAAGAACGCGAAGGTTCGCGAGACCATGCTGGCGCTCGGGTATGACGAGGCAATCTCCATTACCTTCGTCTCCGAGCAGGAAGCAAGAGTGTTCGGGGAAAACACCCGCCCACGCGAGCCGTTGCCAGTCGCCAATCCCCTAAACGNNTGGGCTCATCAACGTGGTGAGCTACAACCTGAACCGTGGGACGACGAACGTCCGGCTGTTCGAGGCGGGCGAAGTCTTTCAGAGGCTGGGCGAGGGTCACGATGAGCGCCGGCATTTGGGATTCGCCGCCACCGGCGACCTCGTCTCCAAGAACGTGCACATCGTCGCGCAGCCCTACACCTTCTTCCACATGAAGGGTGACCTGGAAGAGCTGCTGGCCGCGTTTCAGCATCAGTCGCTTTCCTTCGACGCGCAAGCTCCCGAGTACTTCCATCCGGGGCGTGCAGCCCGCGCGGTGATGGACGGAGAAACGGTGGCTTATTTTGGACAATTGCATCCCGNNAGTTTCCGGCCGTCGAGCGCGATTTCTCCTTCGTCTTGGATGACGCCATTACCTTTGAGCGCATCCACTCAGTGATCGCGGAGTTAGGACTGACGGAGTTGCAGAAGTTCGTTCCGGCGGAAATCTATCGCGGCGAGAAGGTTGGCACCGGAAAGTATTCTGTCCTGCTCCATGCCGGTTTCCAAGCGCAGGACCGCACCTTGCGCGACGACGAAGTGGCGCAATGGTCGGCGCAGATCATCACCCGTCTGCAAGGGCTGGGCGGCGTGCTGCGCGCGTAGTGGGAACGGAACGTCAAATGGCTGACTTAGATGAAATAACCTGGAAGGGGATGAACTACTCACGCCGTTGGGACCCGCAGACCCCGTGCGTCCGTAAATTACCGCTGCAAACCACTCTAACGTGTTAAAATCGAAGAAGTACAGGTAACATTGCTCACTGAATAATGTGACACGGCTTTTCTTCAGCTCTATAAGCTGGTAATCAATTCCAGAACCCGAAACAAACTGACGGCATCGCACTGAGAACCAGTGCTCCCATGCACTTCCTGTCCGCCCACTGCCGCGTTTGCAAAGGAGACCAGTTCAGAGCTGAACCTCCGGAGGACTGGATTGAACGGGTTCTTCTGCCACGCTTGTTCCTATGCCCAGGGCGGTGTGTGGTTTGTCACAAGAGGCGATATCTGCCGACATTTCAGCGGTGGACGGCTTTGCCCAACTCCTGGCGATAGGCAGCGAAAGTTGTGTAGCGTTCGTAACATCGGGCAATCGCGACCGAAGGGACAACAACATGACATATTATCGAGTTGAGTTTCTGGCGGCGGAAGCGGGCCGCCCAGCCAAGAAGTTCCTTACCCCGGAAAAGGCAAGGAAGCATGCAAGACGTGTTCTTGGCCTGGCTGACGATAATGGATTGGCTGCAAAAGTCGCGATCGTCGCTATCAGCAAAGACGGGACCCCAATTTGAGTGGGCGTTTCGAAACCAAAGCCTGCACTCCGGACGCGAATCAGACCAGTTCTTCCGGTTTATGAAAGAGAAAGCATGATCTCAGGATGAAATGCCCCATTTGCAGCAGTGAGCTTTCGAAAGTATGGCAACCTAGTAGCGCCAGTTCTTCCCGCGTCTCACATTCCCAGTGGAAATGTGGGGTCTGTGGCGGGACCTTCACGCGGTCGGACTTACAGCACGTCGCGCAACCCCGGCCAGTGCGAAATTAGCGCGGCACGCCTTGCCAGCTATCGTTCCGATAGGCGCGGCCCGATCTTACCTCTCTCGTCTTCCGGGCAAATCACGGGGACGATCTACCTTTCAATCCCCTCACAATACCTGCTCTGAGGCAACGACCGTCTTAGACTTTCGGAAGGTACGGCTGGGTTCGCCCAACGTATCCTCAAAGTCTTGAGGAAACAATGAAAAATCTTTACGTCGGAAACATGGACAAAAGCACAACCGAACAGGACCTTACGACCGCATTCGCAACCTACGGCCCGGTTGAGGTAGTAACCATCATAAAAGACCAGACAACCGGCCTGGCGCGCGGATTCGGCTTCGTGGAGATGACAGCCGACAAAGATGCACAAGAAGCGGTCCTGGCTCTGAACGGCTCCGTCATGGCGGGGAGCACAATCGTTGTGAGCGAGGCGCGGGCGAAAACCAAGGGGCCTCGTTCCTAAGAGTCACGGTAGTTCGCGATCAGGCCGTGCCGATTCCATAGCTTTGTCTGATCGCGCGTGACAGGTTTCTCGCATTTTGCCGTCGTGGCGCTTCGATTCGGTCACATGACAACCATTGGAGAGATGTCGTCCGCGGCCATCTCCTTGCGGAACCGTCGCGCGCGGTCCGACGACAGTATCGCGGCAACCGACAACAGCCCCAGCGCAACCCCGGCAGCTACCCGCGTTGCCGGTCCGCCTCCCACGAAGTAGAGGACGACTCCCATTAACATTGCAGGCAGCAAATAAGGCGCGGATGCCCGCGTCACGGCACTCTTACCCGTGACGGAATGGAAGGCGGCCAGCGCGCCAACCAGGAACAGTAGCTCCGTCGCCGCAGTAGCGAATCCCGCCGCGGTGAAGTTGTAAATGTCCAGCAGCACCAGATTCATGGCGGCATTGACTACCAAAGCTGCAGTGCCGATCGCCAGCAGCATCTTCTCTCTGCGGTCGGCCAGCATGGCCGCCGTCAAAACGGTGGTGACGCACACCAGTCCGAGGGCCACCGCGAGCCAACGAAAGGCGTTCACGCAGGAGAGCGGCCCTGCCAGATAGCGGCCGCGATAGAGCAGGCTGACCAGATCGCGGGCGAGTAAGACGCCCGCGACTAAACCGCAAGCGCCCAGACCGGCGGCCAAGCCGCACAGCTCTCGCACCTGAGTCACAAATCGCTCGCGGTCCCTGGCAGCCACGGTCAACACTGGCACCAGAGGTACCATCAGCAGCCACGGCAGAAGCAACAAGGGGTTGATGGGACGAAAGGCCGCCGCGTAAGCGCCCAGTTCATCTTTGCCGCGCAACGCGTATACGAAGAACACATCGCAATGGAAGTAGATGGTGTAGACCAGGCTGGCAAGACCGAAGATCAGCGCCGGCCCCACGAATGCTTTCAGCCCGCGCTCGCGAAAGCCTGGTCTAGGCCGATAGCCCAGCAAGCGCTCCGCCAGCAGCTTGGTGCCCACCAGGGTAACGGACTCGCGCACAATCAGCAGCCATGCGAAGGCCGCTCCGGCGAGGCCGAGCCGCTTGAATGCCACACTACCGCCCAGCACCAATAAACCACCCAGGGCATTCAACAGCGCGGGGGCGCCTTGCGCCTGCCGCACCTGAAAGACCGGATCCAGCGCCGCCGGCTCGGTGAAGAGAAGGACCCAACCGACCGCCAGCAAGACAGCTCGTTCCGGGGCCGACCGCTGCATCAAAGCAAAGATGCACAGCATTAGCGCCAGCACGAGCCCGGCCACGCGGCGATACGCCATCATGCCTTCCAGAATCGGACGCTCGCGCCGGGCGTCGGCGGCAATGTCGCGCGCAGCAACGTTACTGAGGCCGAGATCCAGGAACTTGCGGGCGAGAATAAAGATGGTGCCGACCAGTGAAAAGAAGCCGAAATCCGCCGCCGTCAGCACGCGTGCCAGGTAGATGGTGATCAGCAGGGCCAGACCCAGCTGCGCCAGCGTTCCAGCGAGCAGAACGGCCTGCGCCACATTAGGATTGCGAAGAGGAGGGAGTTTTATGCGATAGTCGGGATCGGATGCAGGGACAAGAGAATCGGCAATGCCGGCCTCGTCGCCGTCACTGGTCGTCGGGTCGGATTCCCAACTGTCATTGTCGATTTCGTCCATAGTGCTCTGTTCCGAATAGTACAACGAGCGGTTTCTTCGCGAGCTAGTTTGCCACGGATGGAGTCGTGGGGCGAAGCTGTCACGCTGTCCTGGGGAACAAGCCGTGCAGAAAATCGGCGGCGAATTCCGGCCTGCTCCAGAGCAAGCCACAACGAGTGAATAGCGTCATCCCTGACTGACGACGGAACCCACTCTCTCGCCCATCACCACGCGGTGAATGTTGCCACGCTTGTTGAGATTGAAGATAACAATCGGAAGGTTGTTCTCGCGGCAAAGCGCAATTGCAGTGGCATCCATGACCCGCAAGCCCAGGCGCAACACTTCCATGTAGCTGATCTCGTCGAACATGGTGGCGTCTTTCACCAGTACCGGATCGTCAGTGTAGATGCCGTCGACTTTGGTCGCTTTCAGAATCACGTCGGCTTTGATTTCCATCGCCCGCAGCGAGGCGGCGGTATCGGTGGAAAAGTAGGGATTGCCCGTCCCGCCGGCGAACACGACGATCCGGCCCTTTTCCAGATGGCGAATGGCGCGGCGGCGGATGAAGGGCTCGGCCACCTGGTTCATCTCCAGGGCGCTCATGACGCGCGTGAAAACGTGTTGTTTTTCGAGCGCGTCTTGCAGTGCCAGGGCATTGATCACTGTCGCCAGCATGCCCATGTGATCAGCCGAGACGCGGTCCATGAGCTTGGCTTGCTCGGCCACTCCGCGGAAGAAGTTGCCGCCGCCGACGACGATGGCGATTTCGGTCCCCAGGCTGTGGACCTCGGCGAGCTCGCTGGCAATCTCGTGGACTCGTGTGTTGTCGACGCCAAAACCCTGGCCGGCGGCCAGTGCCTCGCCGGAAATCTTGAGCAGAATGCGTTTGTAAGCGGGAGCGTTCATGCTTTCCATAAGAAAACTAATCATTCAGTTTATCAGGATTGCCCGAATGATCGGTGACGCCCGCAGACTAAGCACCAGTGGAAGATTCCGGAGTCTGGCAGCGCCCGAGATGGTATGTCACTGCTGCCTCGGGGCATCCGCGATACATTAGATCTTGAAGCCCATCTCATGGACAGCATTAACGACATCCTGCAACGGGTCTTCCGACTCCCGGAGTTTCGTCCTCATCAGAGGGAGATTATCCAGGATATCGTGGCCGGCAACGATGTCGTGTGCGTCATGCCCACAGGCGCGGGCAAGAGCTTGTGCTTTCAGCTTCCGGCGTTGATGCTGGGAGGTCTGACCGTCGTCGTCTCTCCTTTGATTTCGCTGATGGCAGATCAAGTGAGACAACTGGGGCGGCTGAATGTCCCCGTGTTGTTCATGAATAGCTCGCAGAGCCACCAGGAGCAACGCGAGGTTTTCTCCGGACTCAAGCGGGGTTTTGCGGGACTGCTCTACGTGGCGCCTGAGCGATTCTCCGCGGCGTCGTTCCAACGCATACTCCCGGAGTTGAAGCCGCGGCTCTTTGTGGTGGACGAAGCCCACTGTCTAAGCTTCTGGGGGCACGACTTCCGGCCTGAATATATGCGTCTGGCCGAGGTGCGCGAGCAACTGGGATCGCCAGTGACTATGGCCCTGACTGCGACAGCCACTCCGAACGTCCGTGATGACATCGTAATAATGCTTAAGCTGCGCAGCCCCAAGCTGCACGTCACCGGCTTCGATCGGCCGAATCTGACCTATGCCTGCCGTCGCATGGATACGGAAGCCGAAAAAGACGCTGCCCTGCTGCACGGTCTCTCCCGGCAGCCTGGCAGCGGCATCGTCTACTGTTCGACGCGCCGCCTGGTTGAGCAACTCGCAGCATTGTTTGCAGAGCGCTTGCCCGGGCGCACGGTGCGTGCGTATCACGCGGGGATGGATGCCGAGGCGCGCAAGGCGAGCCAAGAAGACTTCATGGCCAATCCCGGCGCAGTGGTGGTGGCGACCAACGCCTTTGGAATGGGGATCAACAAAGCCGACATCCGCTTTGTGGTCCATTACAACATTCCGGCCAGCCTGGAAGCGTACTACCAGGAAGCAGGCCGCGCCGGACGCGACGGCCGGCCAGCGCAATGCATTTTGTATTGCAGTCCCCGAGACCGGTTTACCCAGGAATTCTTCATCGACAAGATTGGCGAGAACAATACTGCGCTCTCCGCGGCGCAAGTGGAAACATTGCAAGCTCACGCTCGCCGGAAGCTCGATCAGGTATTCAATTACGCGTACCGCTCGCGCTGCCGCCGCCGTGCCATTCTCGACTATTTTGGCGACAGGACCGCGGTCACCCAGTGTGTCTGCGACGTTTGCCGTGGGCAGGTCCGCATGAGTAAACCGCTCGAGGCGGATGCCGTCCCCTCACAGCGGCGTTCCGGCAACCGCAAAGCGCCGCGCATGGAATCTCGCGAACTGGACCACTCTGGCCTCGACCGATTCGAGCGCCTGAAGAAGCTACGACTGAAGTTGGCTCAGGCGCAGGACGTGCCGGCGTTTTGCGTCGCTCATGATTCAGTGCTTCAGGCTATCGCCCACGCCGCGCCTGCCGATATGGTGGCGCTATCGGAGATCAAAGGCATTGGCCCGGCAAAGCTGGACAAATATGGAGCGGCATTCTTGAAGGCGGTGAAGGATAAGTGAAGGCATTATGACGACGCATCACATTGAAATTAAAGACTTTAGTGCGACATATGGATGCGACAATTCTGTAAGAACCGAATTCAAGGCAAAATAGAAGAAGGGCGGGATATCTCCCGCCCTTCTTTTGATGTTCGATTGATCGCTACTCGCTGGCAGTATCGCCGGCCTTGCTGACGGCGATCGTCTCGCCTACGTCGCCGACCTTGAAGCGGGCGAAGCGGCGCACGGAGATGTTCTCCCCCAGCTTGCCGATCACCGTGGCAATCAGTTGCCCGACAGTGATGGTCTGCTCCTTGATGAAAGGCTGCTCGTACAAGCAGACCTCTTCGTAAAACTTATCCATCTTGCCTTCGACAATCTTCTCGATCACCGGAGCCGGCTTACCGGTCGCCGCAGCTTGCGCGCGATAGATATCCTTCTCCTTCTCGAAAGCTTCCGGCGTCACATCTTCCTTGCGGACGAAGCGCGGATCGGTGGCGGCGATGTGCATGGCAATATCGTGCACCAGGCCCTTGAAGTCGTCGGTGCGGGCTACGAAATCGCTCTCGCAGTTGACCTCGACCAGCACGCCGATCTTGCCTCCCGCGTGAATATAGCTGGACACCGAGCCTTCACTGGTGGCACGCGTGGCCTTCTTGGCAGCCGTGGCAATGCCCTTCTTGCGGAGAATGACAATAGCGCCTTCGACGTCGCCCTTGGATTCGGTCAAGGCGTTCTTGCAATCCATCATGGGGGCGTTGGTTTTGTCACGAAGTTCTTTTACTTGTGCGGCAGAAATGTTCACGGTTGTAGTACCCATCTTTCGAAAATCCTTTTGGCTATTAGCTTCTAGCTATTAGCTCTTAGCTTTTAGCTCTTGATTTGCAACTACTTGCTTCATTCTTTTTGCTAAAGACAAATACTGTCGAAAATATCCGAATAAGCAGCTAAAAGCTAGTAGCTAGAAGCTAAGA
>PLBD01000030.1 GCA_003135315.1 Acidobacteriaceae bacterium
ACGGGTGGGGAGGCGTTCTATGCCGATATGGGGCATTTCGGGCCGCTCCCCATTCGCATCGCCTGGTTTGCGGTGGCGCTGCCGGCGTTGACGCTCAACTATTTCGGTCAAGGCGGGCTGCTCTTGACCGAGCCGGGGGCAATCGAGAATTCCTTCTACCAGCTGGCCCCGGAATGGTCGCACTATGGGTTGGTGACACTCGCAACGGTTGCGACCGTCATCGCCTCTCAGTCGATCATCTCCGGCGCCTATTCGCTGACGAGCCAGGCCATGCAACTCGGCTTCCTGCCGCGCATGCAGGTCATTCACACGGCTCGACAGGCCATCGGGCAGATCTACGTCCCGGCGGTCAACTGGCTGCTCGCGTTTGGAACCTTGACCGCGGTCATTGGGTTCGGTTCGTCGGCCGCGCTCGCCGGCGCCTTTGGAATCGCGGTTTCTCTGCTGATGGCGATCACCACGCTGATGGCGACATTCGTCGCACTCAGCTGGAAGACTAATCCGCTGATCGTCTACGTCGTGAACGGCAGCCTGCTCGCGCTCGATTTGCTGTTCGTTGCATCGACCTCGACGAAGCTCTTCGACGGCGGCTGGTTCCCGTTGGCGATTTCATTCATTGTCGCCTTTCTCATGCTCACCTGGCGCAAAGGCCAGGAGATCATGGATCAGGCACGCCTGCAGGTCCGGGAGAAATCGAGCGAGTTCATCGAACGCATCCAGGCCGATCCGCCGTTTCAAATTCCGGGCACCGCAGTCGTACTCGGCCGCAAGCTCCAGGGCGTGCCGCTGTCTCTGACCCGCAACGTCAAGTTCAACCATGTGCTGCACGAACGGGTGCTGCTCGTTGCGGTGGTGCTGACCGAATCACCCCGGGAAACCGATGAGGATCGCGTCAAGGTCACGGTGATCTCCGACCGCATCATTCGTGTCGAGCTCAGGGTCGGCTTCATGGAAAGCGTGGACGTGCCCAAGGGGCTCGGCGTCGCTGTGGCGCGCGGGCAGATAGCTGAATGCAATCTGCGCGATGTGACCTACTATACCGGTCATGAGACCATCATTCCGATGGGCCGGTATCCCGGGATGTCGCGCTGGCGCGAGAGGATTTTCGTGCTGATGCACCACAATGCTCAAAGACCGGCCGCGTATCTCAAAATCCCGACCGACCAGCTCATGGAAATTGGAATCGAATTCGAGATTTGATTGCGGTGTTATGCGCCGACCTCGGGACCGGTCCCCGCCTCGCGTGCCCCGCCGGCCTCGGTGCGCTTTATCCGGTCCTCCAAAGGGCGGAGGCGCTGCCGAATCATCGCGACCTGTTCCGGACCCAGCCGTTCGGCGCAGCCGCTCAGGATGCGCCGGCCGCGTGCCACGAGCGATTCGACTATCCGCGCGTCGTTGCAGGTCGAGGCAATATCGTCCAGCGCGCGCAACAGCCGCAGGCTGACGGCGATATCCGAGGCCGATTAATGGCGAATCTGCTCGAAGGCCGTATCGAGCAGACCGTCGGTCCCGATCCAGGGCACGACGACCCGCACGACGTGCGGCGGAGCGCATAGCAACGAGAGCGGAGGTTCTCGGCCGACAAACCGGATGAGGATCCGCCCGAGTTGGTCGACGCAGGTGATCGCGGTGCTCGGATCATTCACGGCGGTGGAAATTGCCTTGAGCGCAATGTCGACGATCTGGATCACACCGAACTCGACGTCCTGCTGCAGCGTGCGCGACGGACCGATGTCGAACGCCGCGCGTAGTTCGCGTTCGCGCTGCGGATCGAGGCGGTCATCGGGCGAGCAGCCAAAGAGCGCGATCCCTGCGGGGACGAAGTGCCCGACTCGGCGAAGGATGCGCACCCGCACCTTGAACTCCTTCGCCAGAGACAGCAGCCGTCCCGTGTCGACGTAGCGAATGTAGCCGGACACGGCGCTTAAGATCAGACGCTCGCTTTTTTTGTCATTGTAGGGGACGCCTTCCTGATCGTAGGCCGGCCGACGAGTGTCGGGCATGATCTCATCGATCACTTCCTCGGTTTCGCCTGCAATCCGGTCGACGATGTGATTGACGCTGATGGCCTGCGAGATGTGGTGAATGAAAAACAGCAGCAAGCCAACGCAGACTATCGCCAGGACCATTGCTCCCAGCACGGTGGCCACTGGTGCGAAGGGGTGTGGGACGGAGCGTGCCGCCGGAAGCGCCGCCATGCAGTACGAGAAGGTGCCGAGGAAGATACCGAGTGTCCATTGCGTTACGCGGTCCCTTGAAAAACTGACGATGATACGCGGGGAGAACTGCATCGACGCAAGGGTGAGCGTCATAAGCAGAATGGCGAATACGATCGATACCACCGTCATAATGGAGGCGGCGATGCCCGCCAGAATGACCTGGGCAACTTGCGGATCGGCGTGCGAGGGGAACAGGGTGGAGGGCACCCAGGCGCTGACGGCCGGATATTCCTCTTCCAACCACGACAGGAGCGCGCCCGCGCAACCCAGCGTCAGGGCGATGGTGAGCGGGCGAATCAGAAAGCCACCACGCAGGTTATACATAGCGTGGCGAAGGACCAGCGGCAGGGGCTTACTCACGGCACTCTCCAATCGAGTGTAGCGGGTCAGCGGTGCGCGCACAAAGAGAAAGACGAAACCGCCCTGTCTGTTAATTGCCTTCCTGGCGGGGGCTTTTAGGACTCTTTTTCACACCAAGATCCAGGTTTGGGGTTTCGAATCCGCCAGGATCTATAAGTGACCCAGAAGCTCACTGGCGATGGAGGCCTGAAATCGGAATGAGTAGCCGATCCCTATGAAATGATCCGCTGCGGCCGACGATAAGCCCACGCCATAGTGGAAATGGAGTTGTTGTTCTTGGCGCTTTCCGATCCTTAGTTCGGTTGCGAAGTGCAGCAAGTGGCGCGACCCGCCGCGTTCCGGAAAGTCGCCCACGTATTCGACAATCACGTCCCATAGCCTCGCCAATGGCCGATCCGATGCGTCGGGAGTGAATTCGACGTCCTTAAATACTCGGCGCTTTTTGCGCCCTGAAATCTTGCAGTCGGCACACTAATAGAGATGCACATCATCTTCGCAAACGTGAGTCTTGATCGACGCTCATGCAGTCTAAACCGAAAGGGCGCGAGGGCGCCGCATCGTTAGCCTGGCCAGCCGCAACCGAATCCAGATTCATCGGCTCTTTATCACAGAATTCCTTGCGAGCCCATTAGTTGACCGGATTCGGGAAAGTTGCCGACGATCGGGGATTTAGTCAATAACAAGCTCAGAACGAATGTTCTCGTTAAGAATGATTAGTGACACTTCGATAGAGTGTCAGGTTGTCGCTCTTGATGGTATCGCCACCGCATTTGGAGTCGTATCCATCAGAAGATTGCAAGCCAATCGAAATACCGTAACGGCCGTTATAGTATCTTGAGCGATTGAAAAGATCAGCGGTACGAGGAAGCATCAAAACGTGCAGTCGCCGGATTTCGACAACTCGCCGTCCAAGCCAACCCGTTTGCTATTGGCGTGGGGCTCGCTGGCTTTGGCTGCCGCAGAGAGCCTCTGCGTGGCTGCCGTCGGACTCAGCGGGCTGCGTGTCGCGCTCGGCTTGACGTCGCTACTGGCTGCCGGAGCCGGCGGCCCGGCACAAGGGCTTCATAGGGAAGCGATCCGGGTACCGCTCTTAACAGTGGGAGCGATTGGGGCCTTCATCAGTCTGCTTTTGCTGTGGAATGAAGAGCGCCTGCGGCGCAATCCAGCAGCCGCCTGGCGGATGCGGCCGCTCACACCTAAGCAGCGCAGACAGCGCTGGCTTCAACTGGGATTGGCCATTCTGACTCTGCTGCTGGTTGCAGCGGAGCTGATAACCCATCCCTGGTTTCACCGGGAGTTTTAGAAGAGTTACTCTCTGCTGACGATCTCCTCCTGCAAACGAGCATGTAGACGGTCGCTATAGCCCACGGGTAGTCCGAAAGGCCTCTCCCTAGCAAGAAATCCATCCGGAACCAAATGTTCTGCCGCCTGCCGGACTCAAGAAGATACAGCTGTGTTGGATTGTCGGTTGGCCGGCCGCCAGGGAGCGCGTATATGGTTCACTACGCGCGTGCACCAAAGCCGTTGCAAGAATCCCCCGTTTTCAATGAAAGCTCGCAGCGGAGCCGTGAGGCTGGGACATCCCTCCCCATTGCTGACACGTCATCAACCAGCGGCTCTGGAATAGAACGGCAGAGTGCTAGACTGCAAACATTTATTGAGGTTCCCGCAACCATGATCACGATCTCCAAAGAGGACTATCTCAAGGCCATCGCCGAAGCGGAAGCTGAGGGTCAAACTGTAATTCCCGCCACGCTGGCACATTGGCTTTCCGTAACCAGACCGGCCGTAACCTTTGCCCTCAAGCGTCTAACCAGGGACGGCCTAGTGTCGATCAAGAGCGATGGTCACGTTGCTCTTACCGGTCAAGGAAGAGAGATCGCCGAACGGACAATCGTTCGTCATCACCTGATCGAGCGCATGTTGTCGGAGATTTTTGCCATGCCATGGTACGAGATCCATGATGAGGCCGAACGATTGGAACACGCGGTGTCGCCGGCATTCGAGAAAAAGCTGATCGAAAAACTGGGGCACAAGGACACCTGTCCTCACGGAAACGGGATGGCTTTGCGCAGTCCTGCGGAGCGGCGCAAGCGAGGATTGCGCCTGCTCAGCGAGTCGGAACCCGGTTCGAAATATGTGGTGATGAGCGTGTACGAGCGCGATCGCAGGCTTCTGGAGTTTTTCGAGAAGGAGGGCATCCGGCCCGGAGTCCGGCTGGCGGTGCAAGCCCGGAATTACGATGGCACAGTTTCTCTGTCGGTGGATAAACGCCAGATTCGCCTGGGCACATCGGCCGCCGAGAAGGTCTGGGTGTCTAAACCGTAATATTTATAGCGGTATTAATCATAATTAATACTTTATAGTGTATGCTGCTTACCATCGTAGCGAGTGCTGCCGTAGCTCGCCTTGAAAGATGGGGGATACACCGTGAAGGCAGGTGCCGTGCGGCTTCTGCGTCGCCACCTTGGACTCGGACTGTTGGCGGCCGCTACCGTTTTACTGCTTCCGGCGGAACTGCTCGCGCAGGGAGAAACCACCAGCGCCATCCTCGGAGAGGTTACGGACTCGACGAATGCCGCGGTTCCAGGAGCCACTGTGACCGTTATCAACCGGGAGACGGGGTTGAAGCGCACTGCGAGGACAGATGATGCAGGCCGCTTCAATTTCCCGCAACTCAAGCCGGGGACTTACACCGTCAGAGTGGAAGCGCAGGGATTCGCGCCGCAGCAAGCCGACAACGTCTCCTCGGGGCTGGGACAGAAGCAGACCGTCAACCTCACACTCAGCGTGGCGCAATCGAAGCAAACGGTGGAGGTCAGTGCGGAAGCGCCGATTATCAATACAATCAACCCAAACACATCCACCACGTTGGCCGCACCGGCATTGGAAAACCTGCCGAATCCGGGCGGAGATATGACCTATCCGTTGCAGTTCGCGCCAGGGGCCCTGATCAACACGGCGGGCAGCGGCAACGATTTTGTCGGCAGCAGCAACGGATACGGTAATGTGGAATTCAATGGTTTGCCCGCGCTCTCTAATGGGTACATCGTGGATGGGCTGGAAACGAACGATCCGCTAACGAATCTCAACAGCGGCCTCTCGACCAATCTCGTGCTGGGCCTGAATTCGATCTCGGAAGTAACTGTAAATACGCTCTCGTATTCGGTCGACCAAGGCCGCTATGGCGCGTCGCAGACCAACTACATTACCAAGTCCGGGACCAACCAGTTTCATGGCAATTTATACGAACTGTGGAACGGCGCAGCCCTCAATGCGGCCGACTATTTCACCAATGCCACAGCGGGAAATCACAAACCGGGTTCCACCGTAAACCACTTTGGGGGCAGTCTAGGCGGTCCGATCATTCACAACAAGCTGTTCTTCTTTTTCGATAGTGAGTGGGTGCGGATCGCATTGCCTATCTATACGACTGTGACCGTTCCCACCGCCGCGTTCCAGCAATATGTCTTGCAGCAACTGCCGCTCGGTGGAACCGACTCGGTTACCGGATCGCACTATGTACCTGCTCCGCAAGAGGTGCCGTTCTACCAGAAGATGTTCTCACTGTACGGGAACACCAGCGGAACGCCGCTGGCCGTGCTGGGCTGTCCTTTCAACTCGAACGGGTCTCCAGCCTCGGGCAGTCCGCCCAACGGCAACGGTTGCGCCAATCGGAAAGGCGTTTCGCACTCCAGTGACGACCACGAGCAGGTGCAGACTGCGCGCGTCGACTACAACATCGGTCCCAACGACACGACCTGGTTTCGTTTTCAGGCCGACACTGGCCTGCAAGCTGCTTACACCGACCCAATCAACCCTCTATTCAATGCCTTTTCCCCGCAGCCGCTCTATTCGTTTGCGGCCGGATACACCCATGTGTTCTCACAGAACCTGGTGAACTACTTCAACCCCGCATTCTCCTGGTATTCGAGCCTGTTTGCGCCGAGCGATTTCCCCGCGACGCTTGCTGCATTTCCGATTGTGTTGCAGGGAGTGGGTGCCAATGCACCTTTCACCACCATTGGCGGACTCGACAACACCTGGTTGCAGGGTCGGCGCGCTACCCGTTTCTTCATCAACGACAATCTGGCGTGGAGCCACGGCGCTCATGAGCTGAGGTTTGGCACCAACACCCGAATCTTTCGCCTGAATGACTTCGACTTCGGGGAGGGCTCGGTCCCAACCGTCACCTACACGACGCTGCCGCAATTCATCTATGGAGTGGCGTCGACGGCCAGCAAGACATTCCCAACATCGCCTAACGAGCCTGTCAACTTTCTCAATCTCGACTTCTATGCCCAGGATACGTGGAGGGTCACGCAAACACTGACTTGGACGTTTGGGCTGCGCGATACTTACAATTCGAACCCGCTGAATCCGCATGACCAGATTGCGCGTCTTGACGGGTCGTTCTATTCCATCTCGCACGATGTCAATCAGCCGCTCAGCGACGTGATTCAAACTGGTCTCGGGAATGTCTTCGCATCCACGCCATTAGCAATTCTGCAACCCAGAACCGCCATAGCGTGGCAGTTTCAACATAACTCTGTGCTGCGCGCAGGATTCGGTCTATTCAGCGACATCTTGCCGGGAAGCGTTGCCGACCTGGTCGGAGTCAACCCACCCTACGTACAAACATTTCAGGGTGGTCTGCTGGGAACCGTGGGTGGCACGGCAATCGCGCCGGGAGTGCCTAACAGTGCGGTCGATGCAACCATTGCGGCGAATCAGACATTCAGTGCCGGCTTCCCGCAAGGCGAGCTTTCCTGCGCATCTCCGCTGGCAAACCAAGCGAGCTGCCTTCCACCCGTTGCCATCACTGCCGTCCCTGACGGCAAACTCCACGCGCCCTATTTCATGCAGTGGAGTTTGGGCATCGAGCATCAATTTGGAAACACAGGCAGCGTTCAGGCGCAGTACGTAGGGACTCGCGCCGTGGATCAACCCTATCTCACCCAGGTCAATGGATACCAGACGGTGTGCCAGGGATGCTTTGCTCCGTTCCCCTACATGCAGCCAATCGATCCGCGATTCGGGGCCGTAACCCAGCTTTCGACCGGCGCCAACAGCAACTACAACGGCCTGCAACTCACGGCCAAAAAGCGGATGGGACACGGCTTCCAAGGGCAGGTCAATTACACGTGGAGCCATTGCCTGGACGAGGTTTCCAACGGCGGGTTTCTGCAGTTCTCCTCAGCCGGAATCCTCTCTCCTCTGCCGGGAGAGCTCAGCCGCAATTACGCTTCCTGCGACTACGACGTCCGCCACAACCTGACTGGGCAATACGTGTACCAACTACGGATCAAAGTGAAAAACGAGTCCCTTGGCTATGCGCTGAATGGCTGGCAAGTTTCAGGCACCGTATTCTGGCACAGTGGGCTCCCGTTCTCGGTGCTGAGCACGCCCTACTCGGCGAATGGGAACGGCATCGTGCAGGGCAGCGGGCCAGAATATGCAAGCCTTGTTCCCGGCGCAGATCCCTACTGTCGCAATTGCAACATTCCGGGCGTGACTCAACCTGGAACGATTCAATGGCTGAATCCAAATGCATTTGTGTCCGCGGTTGATCCAGCGACCGGAGCTTGCTATGGCGGGAATACCCCTCAGAACTGTCAATTCGGAAATCTCGGCCGCAACGCGTTACGCGGCCCCGACTTCTTCTGGAGCGACCTCTACCTTACCAAGTGGTTTCCGCTTGGCGAACGGGTGAAGCTGCGATTCGACGCGCAATTCTTCAACGTCTTCAACCATCCCAACTTCGCCCTCCCGAGCATGGTCCTGGCCGGTATTCCCGGAAAGCCTTCTACACAAACCGGCTTCGGAGCGCTAACCTACACCACTTCTCCTCCCACCGGCTTACTAGGAGTCGGATTGGGTGGCGACAGCAGTCCCCGAATGATCGCGTTTCAGGCACGCCTTGAGTTCTAGCGTTGCGGCCGACTAGCCAAGTGAGTGATTCTGCGGACGCACAAGGTTTTGCGAACGACCCGAATCCGCCAATGCGCCGGACCTTCACAGCTGATCTTTGTAGTTTTCAAGTGCGATCCGCACAAGCTGCCCCCGCGTCCGAGCGACTGTTTTTCGGAATAGCTGCTGCAATGTACCTTTGACGGAACTTTCCGAGATCTGTAACTGATCAGCGATCTCTTTGTTCGCCAAACCCTTGAAAACGAATGACAGTACTTGGCGTTCGCGTTCCGTGAGATTGCCGGTGCGGGCCACCTCGTCTTCTTCGTGACTGGGAGGCCCAACAATCCTCCGCAGCTGGCCCTGATCAAACCATACTTTTCCTGATAAGACATCGCGGATTGCCTCTGAGAGAAGTTCGGGAGGCTGGTGCTTCGGAAAAATCCCCGCAATCCCTCGCTTCAGCAACTTCGCTGCATCGGCATCATTAAGACCCGCAGTCACAAGCAGAACCTTCCCTTCAAACCGAACGTCTTCGGCGACTCGCATGAAATCCAGTCCGTCCCGCTGCCGAGATCAAAGTCCAGGAGCACAAGATCAACTGCAGAGTGCTCCAGAATCTCCCGCGCTTCCTCAATCGTTCCACAGCCTGCGACAACGTCTAAACCCGGTTCTTCATTCAGGAAGCGAGCCACGCTCTCCCGAAATAGCGCATGGTCGTCAATCAACAAAATGCGCGCGCTGCGTCCGAGCTCAACCACGTGCTCCCCCCTGAGGATTACCGACGGTCTGAAGCACGACCGCAAAGCAGCACCCTCGGTCACGCGGCTCAAATAAAAGATCACCGCCCAGGCTCTTTACCAGGTAGTGCGAAATCTCTTTGCTGTCAAAAACCCCGCGCCGAAGGAGATTCTTGAGCTGCAAGTCCAAGCAAAGCCCCGCTTGGGAGTCGGAGGACTCTGCTCCCAG
>PLBD01000267.1 GCA_003135315.1 Acidobacteriaceae bacterium
CCTACAAAGTAGCGAACGGCCGCCTGATGATTGAGGCCGGACAACTGCCAACGCTATCCACCAGCGCGAGCCTTCACGATAGGAGCAAGGGATGTCAAGGCTAGCCAGGATCGGCGACTGGTTCGAGCAGCGGCTGAAGATCGGCGGGGCCCTGCGCGAAACGATGGAGCACCAGGTGCCGCGCAAGTCCGCGAGCTGGTTTTACGTTTTCGGCAGCGCCGCACTCACCGTATTCATGATGCAGATTTTCACCGGCGTCATGCTGGCGCTGATCTATGTGCCTTCCGCCGGCGAAGCCTGGAACAGCTTGCAGTATCTGAATCACGGCGTCACGCTGGGATGGTTCCTTCGCGCGGTGCACGGNNTGATGACGCTGGGCATGGCGTTCACCGGTCAGGTGCTGCGCTTCGACCAGGACGCGTACTGGGGGCTGGGCATCGGCGCTTCGATCTGCGGCCGCGTCCCGTTCATCGGAGCATGGGTCGTACATCTGCTGCTGGGCGGCCCCATCATCGCGGGTGACACGCTGTCGCGCTTCTTCGCATTGCATGTCTTCGTCATTCCCGGGCTTTTGATCGCGTTCGTTTCGGTGCACCTGCTAATGGTGCTGAAGCTGGGCATCAACGAATGGCCCATGCCGGGACGTCTGGTGCGCCGCTCGACGTACGTCCAGGAGTACGAGGAAATGACGCACAAGGACGGCGTACCGTTCGTGCCGGCGGCGATCTGGAAAGACATGATCTTTGCCTCCGTCGTGATCGGCAGCGTGCTGGCGTGCGCCGCGTTTTTTGGCCCTTATGGACCCGGCGGCCAGCCCGATCCGACGATTGTGCAAACGGTTCCCAAGCCTGACTATTTCTTTCAGTGGCTTTACGCCCTTCTGGCCCTGCTGCCGCCGCAGATGGAAACCGTGGCTTTGCTGGTCGGACCAGTCGTGATCCTCGGCTTTCTTATCCTGTTGCCATTTTTCGCGGGCGAAGGTGAGAAGAGTTGGAAGCGGCGCCCAATCGCAGTCGTCATTATCGCCTTGACAGCCGTGACGCTCGGCACCCTGACCCATTACGCCAGCTACACACCGTGGAGCCCGATCATGGACGCGTGGAGTGGCGATCCCGTGCCGGTACAGTATCTGAACGGCCGCTCACCGCTGGAGCGCCAGGGCGCCGCGATCTTCCAGGAGAAGCAATGTCGCAACTGCCATTCCATCGGCGGCTCCGGTGGCCTGCGTGGACCGACCCTCGATAGCGTAGCGGTGCGTATGACGCACGACCAGCTCGTACGCCAGGTCGTGCAGGGCGGCGGCAATATGCCGGCGTACGGCAAGAACCTGAACCCGGCTGAGGTGGCGGCGCTGGTCTCCTTCCTCGACACTCTCCATCCCGCAAACCAGCCTCCGGCGCGCGACGCCGCGCGGCAGATCTCCGAACAAAGCCAACCGTCCGCCGCGGAGGCAGGCAAGCAGTAAGCGACCCCCGTCATAGTGCGAGCCGTTCCCGTTCGGCGACCCCGAACAATCGCCAGTTATGTTCACATGTGCGGTAGCTCACATCCTTTACTCTCCAAGCCCGGGTAAGATGGCTGCTGCGGCCGCCGGGTCGGACGTGCTCGTTTTTCATACAGTGACTTTATTGGGGGAAAGATATGTCAGAACCAAGCTATGACGAACTGAAAGCCAAGTTAGCGGAGTTGGAAAAACAGGTGCAGGGACGCGGACGAGGAGCACTGCAATACAAAGTCAGCGAGAAGGGTGGAGTCAGCGTCTATGGGCTGGGGCGCTTTCCAGTCACGCTCTATTACGAACAGTGGGTACGGCTGCTGGATCAGGCTGATCAGATTCGCCAGTTTCTGGAGGACAACAAGAGCCAGCTCAAAATGCGGAACGTCGAGGGGTAGCTTCCCAAGCGATTCGAGTTTCGAGGGCATTCGGACATTGCTCTAGAACTTTTCCCGCATGCCGGCGTGTGTCCACAAGGGCTTAGCCTTGCCAACAGCCACCCGGGCTTAGGTGGAGAATAGTTGAGCGCAAACCAGAGCCATTATGGTCCGAGCTACTGCGGGCTCGTGGGCTGGCTGGTGTTCTGCATCTTGGCAACGTCACCGCGCACGTAATCGGCACGTGGTCCCTTAGGTTCTTCCAGTAAGAACGTTTTGAATTCGGCCAGCGCCTCCGGTTGCTGGTTTTTCTGCTGGTAGGCGCGGGCGGCGATGTAATGGACAAACGACGGATGGTCTTGCCCCGATACGTGGGCCTGGTGCGCGCTGGCAATGGCGGCATCGAAATGGTGGTCCATGAATTCCGCATCGGCCAGCAACATCAGCGTCTCGGGGTTGTTGGGCTCTACCGTACCGGCCTTCTGAAGCAGTTCTTCCGCCTGCGGAAAATTTTTCTGCCGCATACACAGCTTCCCGTAATTCACCAGCGCGGGAGCGAAGTGCTCGTCCAGACTGACCGCCTTTTTCAGTGCTTCTTCCTCGTGGGGAATGTCGTTGGTTTTGGCGTAGAGCACCCCCAGATTGTTATAAGCTGTGGCATATTGCGGGGCGAGGGCAATCGCCTTGTTCAAGTGTTCCAGCGCCTTTTTCCAGTTCTGCATGGCCATCTCTTCGTTGGCCTTGTCGAGTTCCTTGCGGGCCTTGCCGGGGACATTAAGGTCGCTGGCGGAGACTATGGTCGAGTGGGCTGACACCGGCGTGGGCCCGGATTCTTCCAGCCGGCGCACGGTGACCCACTGCGATTGCGTCATCTTGCGGTTGTCGACGTCGAAGGGCCCACTCTCGGTAGTCTGAATTCCATCGCCGCTGACCTGTACATGGTAACTGCCCACAGGAATGCCGTTAAATTGTCCTTCTCCGACGTCGTTGGTGTAGGTAGTGCCAATAACCGTGCTGGTCGAGCCCTCCATCAGGCGGATCATCAAGTAGGGACCAGCGTTGCGAGCAGTCGACAGCACAACGTGTATGTGCACGTCGCCAACACCAACAGAAGTGACCCCTCCACTCCTGAGTTGAGCGTGTGCACCAGTGATGAGAAGGGAAGCGATGAGGGGAGCAAACCAACGTCCACACTTCATAACAGCCTCTGCGAGAGCGCAGACTAGAAACAGCGTTCTCGTGAATGCGGGGCGGGGTTGCCCAATCAAAGCTTCCTACGCGCCCGGAATTGAGTGGCAGACGGTGGATCGCGGGCCAATTAACTCGAACGACAACAGGAGGTCCCACGATCTGCAGTGCGCAGATTGTACACCCTTCTGGAGTCAGCGCC
The DNA here is from genome assembly GCA_003135315.1 of Acidobacteriaceae bacterium. GTDB lineage: Bacteria > Acidobacteriota > Terriglobia > Terriglobales > Acidobacteriaceae > Bog-257. The sequence goes on from PLBD01000267.1 coordinate 3,263, forward strand.
AGCGTTAATTTTGTGAACTTTTTCGGGAAACTCGGCAATAGATTTCTGCAGCTCCTACACCGTAGGCGGGAATGCGTCCTCGTCGACGGATGCAAGAAGCCCCGGCCGCAGCCGGGGCGTGGATTGCCAAGCCGTCATCCGGCTTAGCTTACAGGAATCACAACCCTGGGGCTTAGGCTCCAGCTTGCGGACGTTCGCACATTTTGCCGCCACAGCAGCTCTTGCCGCCTTTGTCCTTCGACATCATCGAGCACTTGCCACCGGCACAGCAGGTCATCTTGCCGCTCTGGTCCTTCGACATCATGGGGCAAGCCTTGCCATCCTTGCCTTGGCAGCATTTGCCGTCCTTGCAGCAAGACTCATCTTTGGCGCAGGCGGCAGCGTCCTTGCCGCAGCATGTCATCTTTCCATCTGCCTGGTCATGATTGCAGCAGGCACAGGTTTTAGCATTGTCGCCGGCGGGAGCGGGCGTGTTTTGGGTTGTGCTCTGGGCCATCAGCGCTAGGGCCATGACAAGCGTGCTTAGAACTACGAGAGCTTTCGATTTCATAGTGTCCTCAGAATTTCGGTGATGCGGACATTAGGTCCGCTGCGATGCTGGGTGCGACGGCAGATATTGCCGCCGCGCGGGAGCGATCAGGTGGTTCTGAGGAGAATCTAGATCCGAAGATCGGTCTTCATCTCGAAGACGAGCCTGGTGAAGAGCGGAGATTCGTCGAGCCACACTGCTGCTTCTGGTGGCGACGTAACCGGCACGGGCCCAGCAGATACCTGGGTGCGGAGTTCAATCGGTGCGCCCCGAGCGGTGAGAAACGCCACCGGTCGCGCTGGCGGGTTGCTTAACGCGCAGCAATCCGGGCGTTGAGCGGGAGGAAGAGCCGCGGCGGTGGGTTTGAGACTGGCGTGCCGCGGGCAACAACCTGATGCCATTGCGTGCATCCCGGCAGCGGTCGCCGGGTGCATATGCTGCATGAGCGCACGACACTGGACACTACCGGCAGAAACTGGAACGATCGCAACCCCAGCCTCCACCCAGAGCAGCAGGGTGACCGCCAGGATGAGCGATGCCACTTTCCGAACTGGCTGCCGTGCATTCATCGTAAATCGATTATCGCTGCTGGTCTGCATACCGGTCTGTGATGCTCGTCACGCTGTGCCGATTAGACGGACCACTGCGCAAACGGTCATCTTTCTGCTGTCAGCAGACGCTGAGGTTTGACTGATACCGTCCAGAATGGGGATACTGATGAGCTGGCCGGATCCGGCCACGCATCC
>PLBD01000203.1 GCA_003135315.1 Acidobacteriaceae bacterium
CATCATCTCGCGCTCTTCTTCGCGATAGAGCAGATTGTAGTGATTCTGCATGGAGACAAAACGGGTCCATCCGTGAAGGTCGGCAAGATAGAGCGCCTTGGTGAACTGCCACGCAAACATGGACGAGGCGCCGATGTAGCGCACCTTGCCTGATTTCACCAGGTCGTGCAAGGCCTCCAGGGTCTCCTCGATGGGCGTTTCGTAATCCCAGCGATGAATCTGATAGAGGTCAACGTACTCGGTTCCGAGCCGGCGGAGGCTCTGCTCCAGCTCAAAGAAAATGGATTTCCGGGAGAGGCCCCGGCCATTGGGTTCGTCGCGCATGACGCCGTGTACCTTGGTGGCGATAACCACAGCCTCCCGGTGGGTATTGGCTTTGAGGAATCTCCCCAGCACCTCCTCGCTGGCTCCGCCTGAGTAGACGTTGGCGGTGTCGAAGAAGTTGATTCCGAGATCAAGAGCCTGGCGAAAAAAGGGCTGGCTTTCCTCTTCGTTAAGGGCCCAAGCGTGGCTGCCGGGTCTGAGCGCACCCGTGGCTGGCGCGCCGTAAGTCATACAGCCGAGACAGATGCGGGAAACCTTAAGGCCTGTCTTGCCGAGATTGACGTAGTCCATTTTCTCTCCTATGAGGGCTGAACGGCTTAAACCGCTTGTGACCAGTGAATGTGGAGTTCAAGCACGGGCGCCTATGCCGTGTAATAAGGATACTGCCGCCGCGAATGATTCAGCACCGCATTCTCCCGGTAATAGCGGAATAGCGTAGCGGCGTTCATTTAATTCCGAGTATCCAACCCTCAATATGCCCTGCTTCGCGCTCAGCAGGCGCGAGCGCGGGAGCCAAGAAGTCCGCGAGTGTACCGTCAAGGTCGGAGCGGCGCATCCATTCCGCCACGGAAAAGGCGTCATGTTGGTGTTCGTTCCGATCCCCCCGCGCGAATGCCCGGCTCCAAAGCGATGGATAGACTTCGGCCACGACCGATCTTCCCGCCGCGACATCCCAGCCATCGAAAGGCCAAAAGTGTACGCCGGGAACGTTAAGGCGGATATACCGAAGCCACGGAAGCCCGGCATGGGTGGATTTTGCCACTGAGCCCGGTACATCGAAGTGGAAAACGGACTTCGCCCCGGCCCTTACTTCAGTGACGCGCCTCCACCGTGTGTCACCGCATCGGGCTGCACCGTTGCCATGGTGGCCATCGCGGATGAAATCAACGTACAGGTGTGGATCGTCCGTCGGCCAGTGCCGCTGGAAATCGTCGAGAAATGCCGGCCAATCGTGCGGCAGGCTGCACTTGTCGAAATACCGCAGGGGAAACGAAAAGCCGTGGTCAATCCCAACCAGGGTGGGCTGCTTTTCTGAAAGAGAAGTTCGCCTTGGAACTGCACCCCGACAAGACGCGCCTGCTGGAATTTGGCCGCAACGCGGCGGACAACCGCAAGCGCCAAGGTTTGGGCAAGCCGGAAACCTTTGCCTTTCTCGGTTTCACCCATATCTGTGGGAAGACCAGCAGGGGAAGGTTCGCCGTGCTGCGGCAGACGGTCCGCAAACGATTGCAAGCCAAGCTCAGCGAGGTGAAAGCCGAACTGCGGCGACGCATGCACGACCCGATTCCGGCGGTAGGCAGGTGGTTAAGCTCAGTTGTGGGCGGGCACATCCGATACTACGGAGTTCCGACGAATCGGTATGCGCTGGCTCACTTTCGCTTCTCCGTGGGCAAGCTCTGGCACCACGTCCTCAGACGAAGGAGCCAGAGAGGACGCGTCCCCTGGGAGCGAATGAAGCGGCTGATTGACCGCTGGCTGCCTCCGGCCCGCATTTACCATCCCTACCCCTGGCGCCGTATGCGCGTCATTACCTGAGGCAAGAGCCGTGTGCGGGAAATCCGCTCGCACGGATCCGCGCGGGGGGTTCGGAGTAATCCGTATCCCTACCGCGACACCCCTCCTCCCGACGCCGTAGGCGGCGCAGCTTTTGGCTTCCCCCCGATACCGCACAGTAACCCCGGCCCGAAGGCCAGAACCTCACCCCTCACCGTGCCCGAATCACCACACTGCCGGGTCAGGAATCGTGAGTGGAACACCCACTACTTGCGAATCATCGGAAGTGGAAGACAAACACCATCACTGAAAAAAAGGCAATCAGGTATGCCGCTACCCAGCCGAACCTACGCCATTCACGGCTAGATTTCGGCCACCATGCCCAGCAGGCGTATCCCGCCAGCAGGGCATTCGGCCCCAGAATTAAGACCTGTAACCATGTCGGCCAAGCTGAATAGGGTATGACCACGTCTCTAGTGCCGCTCCGGCTTAGCAGATTTGCACGCAACCGCGATTCCTGCAGCCAATAGCATCACCAACGATCCTCCAAGAATGCCGACCGCTGCAGACACTAGGAAGTTCACGTGCTTGATCTCATAAAGGTACGCGTCTCCGACGAAAAAAATCGCCGCTCCCACCCACAGCAGTAGGCGAGAGCACCCCCCGATAATTCTCTGGAGAACCGGCTGTTGGGAATCGGTCATCGAAACTCCAATTGCCCTATCAAAATTGAATTCCAGGGGGTAGTGGATTCATCTGCCCAGCCGCCTGTGCCCCCACAGTACTACAGCCTGCGTGGGCAATAATCTGGAGGCCAGTCGAGCCCGCTGCTACCGGGAATACAACGTCCTTCGCTATCGTTTCTATACCTTCAGCAACAATGCCACTCATCGATCCGAACGGTGTGCCAGCCATGGTCTGGCTTGCGGTGTTAAAGAATTGGTAAACACCATACTTTGCTGTCGTCCCTCCAACATCCTCAATTGTGCTACCTAGTCGATTGGGACCAATAAGCGGAGATGCCATACTCCAGAAATTGACGAACCCGCCTCCACCGGAATTGTTAAATTGGCTAAGGCATTGCTGCTGCACGAATTGCTTCAGTTGCTGTGCGGTTGGCACGTTAGAGCAGCCCGGACTGAGAGGCGTACAGTTGTTTGGGGCAACAACGGGCCACACGTCTGTTCATGCTTTGGGCATCAGAGGAGCAATATCTGCCATCTCTCCTGATCGATGCTGTGCAACTGAGAGGCGAGGACTCTCTTTTGCCAGCAATTGCAAATAGAGGGAGGTTGCCATGCAAACCACAGTGATCGATGACAGCACGTAGAGATATGCGCCGTAGCTGAATATCACTTCGATTGCCCCCATTGAAACCAAGATGCACAGTGTCAGTAACGAGATTCCTTTAGCGAGAACCTTATTTGACGATGCTCTTCTATATCGCTGGATCACCATGCCCGTTGACACCAGGGAAGTTATGCATGTCAGGAATAAGGCTAGCTGCGGAGGTTGAAATGGAAGTGGAGACGGCTTCGACAAAAAGAATACTCGGACGCCGACAACAAAGACAGGAAGTATCATGTAACAGAAACCATAGAAGAACAGAATTCTGGCTCTAGGGCGTCCAAAGTAGTTGAGCGGACAAGAGCCTCCCTCCTGCTCTGGGTTATCAGTGAACCGAACCGCGAAAAAACAGCAGATGACGAATGCAATTGTCAACAGGTAGCTAAGCCCGAAGATAACGAGATTGCGAGAATAATTGACGGCCCATATATTGAGGAGGCCAACTGCGATCGACTGCCAAGCAGTGACGAGCAATATGGATGCTCTCGCTCGCCTCACCCAGTCAGAAGGCGCTGTAATGTCCCGCTCTCGCTTAACTCGTACACTAGCAGCCAGCAACATCGAAGGGAGACCCAGGCAACTCGCCAAGACGAGGAACAAGGCTCCTTCAACCGTTATGCGATCCGAATGGCCGTACCATACGACCGCAGCTAGAACTATGAATCCAAGAAGCGATCCCAGCCTCAACACACTCTGTGCCTTCACTCTCTCCTCCTTTCGTCAAAAGCAGTTATTGAAGATGCCCATTGTGCCATTAGCGGTCAATACGGCTGGAGCAGCCAACAAGGTCCCGAGTCCAGTGGCCACATGGGCTACGCTCATGCCGCTCTCGACGATTTCTCCACCTTCGAGTAGTGCGGCTCCGCCGGCCTCCGCTCCTGCCGCTGCAAGCAATTCTGGCCCAACGAAGATGACCGCGCCAACTTCAATCGCGCTGCCCGCCAGGCCAAGCGCCGTTTGCCCGATAGCAGACCCGCACCCAGGCTTCTGCCAGAAGTGTCGCGGCTGCTGTGGCTTCAGTGTGTTGTTACTTGGGGCCCCGCTGCCGCCACCGCCACCGCCACCGCCACCGCCACCAAACCCGTTCGTATATCCCGCCAGAACAATGCATGACTGATAAACGGCACCTCCG
>PLBD01000608.1 GCA_003135315.1 Acidobacteriaceae bacterium
CCTGCGCGATGCCGCGGTTCATGGTGACCATCTCGCCGCAGATCTGCTCTTCGCCGACCTGCCCAGCCAAATAGTCCTGGTATCGCGCGCGCGCCCATTCACCTACTTCGCGGCTGACCAGCCCGCGCTCGATCTCCCAGTAGAAGAAGTCAGCGCCGGCGTCCCCGCTCCAAAGCGTTCCGTCGCAATCGAAGACCGCGATCGACGGCCTGAGCGCGAGCACCGATTCCACGAAGTGCTCAGGACCGGAGAGGCTCAAACGATCTTCTCCGCCGCCATCATCTCCGCGCTCGACAGGCGTGCGTAGTCTTCCGGCGTGTCAATGTTGATGGCCAGGCGCGGGTCGTCCACCGGCACATACTGGATGTGCTGTTGATACTGGTGCTCGACTTCGCGCGCCGTCGCCGTAACGGGAGCGTGCTGGAAAGCCTGGATCATCTCGCGGCCAATAAGGATAGGATGGCCGTGCGTCAATTCTTCGCCGCGCTTGAATTCAGGCACGACGGCCCAGACCTCCGGACCGGCGTAGATAAAGGCTTCGCGCAGCGCCTTCACCGTCCGCGGCAGCACGGGCGGCCGGTCGATCAGTGCGATGAAGGCCGCATCGCGTCCGTGATTCAGCACTTCTTGCAGACCCACTTGCAGGGAACTGAACTGTCCGCGCTCAGGCTCGCGGTTCACCGCCAGAAACGCGCCGTGCGCATACGCCACGGGAGTGATCGCGGGAGCGTTCTTGCCCGCAATCACTATGACAAGGTCGCTGTAGGCCATGAGCAGGTCGATGCTGGCTCCCAGGAAGCAATTCGCGGCGGGCATGCCTTCGGCTACCGGCGGCCAGGGCAGCAGTGCTTTGTCGCGTCCCATGCGGCTGGAAAAACCGGCGGCGAGAATCACTCCGCAAATGCTGGGCGATAGGGGCATGGCTTGAAGATATCAAAGATTGAGCAGTTAGCACTTAGCAATTGGCATTTAGCCAAACCAACCGCTAACTGCTAAGTGCTAACTGCCAACTGCCGCATGCCTACAACAGAAGTGGTACGCCCATACAGCGGATGGGGCATTGGAACTGGCGCTCGGGGATGTGACAATCCTTGCATTGGATCCTGCGTGCTGCCTAAGGCGGCGTTCAGGCAAGGCGAAAGGCAAAGTTTCAGCGGGTTGACTCCTCCTTGATTTATCGGACTTTTTGGGTTGGCGGAATTCTTGGCCTCACGGCATCGGATGTGCAACTGGGCGCTGCGCTTCCGGACAGGGTTCCGCCGCTTTCTTTTAGGTAGAGTAGGTAGAGCCAGCCTTCAGGCTGGCGTCATAAAGTTCTGCGCAGAAGGGGCTAGTTTGGTTCATCGCCGATGAACCCAACCAGCCCCCTGTTGTTCATGCTGCATCAACGCCGCTGTAGAGCATCCGGTGCAGAATCGCTTGTGCCATGGCCTGATTTCATCAATCATCTTGAAGCAAGTGAGTTAAGTCTCTTCCTGTCAGCCTCTTACACCGTAATGCAGAATTAAGTTGCGCTGTTGATAGAGCGTGATACTCTCTGCCGAAACCGAGTGGAAAAGGGGGATCGGTCATGGCAGTCCGAGCGAAAATCGCAGCTTCCGTTGTACGTATCAATTTACGAGCTAGAACGGCGGCACTGGTCTCGTTAGCCCTCTTGGCGGCAATTCTCACAATTGTCCCAATCGCCCAATCGCAGACGTTCACCATTCTTCACAACTTCACCGGCAACAGCGATGGCGGTCAGCCTACCGCTGGCCTGACGATGGACGCGGCAGGCAATCTCTACGGAACCACCACCATTGGGGGCCAGAGCGCAAGTAATTGCTACGGCTCCTGCGGCACAGTGTTTCGCTTGAAGAAAGAAGGTGAGGGGTGGGTACTGAACTCGCTCTATCAGTTCCGGGGAGGCGACGACGGCGCTAACCCGCAACAAAAGGTCGTGTTTGGACCCGACGGCACGCTTTACGGGTTGACTTGGACCGGAGGCGGGGGCCCGTGTCCAACCGGCAACATGAATGGCTGCGGTACGGTCTACAATCTGCGGCCGTCACCTACGGCCTGCGCCAATGTGTTGTGCCCGTGGACAGAAAGCGTCATCCACCGCTTTGCGGGGGGGGCCTACGATGGAGCCTCTCCCGGTGCTGAACCCACCTTCGACAGCGCCGGAAATATGTACGGAACCACCAATCAGGGAGGCATAAGCAACCGCGATCAGTGCGTGAATGTCCCTGGTTACACCTGCGGCACAGTGTTCAAGATGGTGCCCTCGAACGGCGCTTGGACGGAAAGTCTGATTTACCTGTTCAGCGGCCAGGCAGATGGCAGCAACCCCAACGCCGGCATCACCCTCGACGCAAGCGGCAATCTCTACAGCACCGCCAGCGAAAATGGGTACAACGGCGGCGGCACGGTGTTCGAACTGATGCCATCGAGCAATGGCTGGACCGAAAGCGCCCTCTACTCGTTTTCCTACACGACCGGCGACAGTCCTCGGTATGGCCTGATCTTCGATCCGGAGGGAAATATGTACGGCTCGACACCTTTCGGAGGTCCTTATGACGGCGGCGCTGTTTTCGAACTGCAGCCATCGTCGGGTGGCTGGGGGTTCACGCCACTGTACAACTTCAGCGGCGGTTCTCAACTTACTGGGGCTTTTGGCGATCTGGTCCGCGACAGCGAGGGCAATCTCTACGGCACGACGCTTAGCGTCGGCGACGACCATTTAGGAATGGTATTCGAGCTTAGCCCCACGATGAATGGCTGGACGCTGAACGTGCTGCATCAGTTCACCGGCGTCAAGAGCGATGGTGCAGTCCCGGTCGGCGGCGTGGTAAGAGACGCGCAAGGCAATCTCTACGGTACAGCGCAGTCTGGAGGGACTTATAACCAGGGTGTGATCTGGAAGATCACGCCGTAGACTGGCGGCCCTTCCCGCCAGGACAAATCGGCTAAACGCAACTGACGATGGCAAGCTGTATCGCGGTCCGTCCAGGAGAATCAGAATGTCAGATCAACAGCAACGCACAGCTTCGATTTTCCACATCGGCTGGGGAACTGCGATGGTCACCCTCGTCGTCGCAGTAGGAACAATTATCACGACTATGGCGGCGCAGGCGCAGACCTTCACCGTGGTACACAGCTTCACCGGAGAAGCCGACGGAGCCAACCCGGCTTCCGGCCTCACGCTCGACCGCGCGGGCCATGTCTACGGAACGGCGAATCGAGGGGGGAGACCTGGAGTTTGCCAACCTGACGGATGCGGGACGGTATATCGCATGACGCCGCATGGACCGAACTGGATCTTCAGCCCGATCTATAGCTTTACTGGAACGCTCAACGACGGCGGATATCCGGTGAGCGGCGTGACGATTGGTCCGGATGGATCACTTTACGGTGCCACCGGCCTTATCTACAACCTGAAGCCATCGGCGTCCGCTCCGGTTTCGGTATTTACGTCCTGGACGGCAACCCAGGTTTATGAATTCTCCTACTTGCCCGACGGATTCGGCCCCTCAGGCAACCTGGCTTTCGATTCTGCGGGCAACCTTTACGGCACAACCGAGTTTGGAGGCCGGGAGGACGGGTGCGGCGCCGGCGGCTTGGGATGCGGCTCTGTGTACCAACTCACCCCGTCGAACGGAGTCTGGACGCGCAATGTACTGTACAAGTTTACCGGCGTGGGTGATGGAGGCCAGCCCACCGGCGGAGTCATCATCGACCAGTCTGGAAACCTGTACGGAACTACGCCGCAGTCGTTTTATGGCAACTACTGTTGTGGCGCGGTATTCGAGGTGTCGCCCTCAGGCTCGGGCTGGACGGAAACGAATCTTGGCGTATTTTCGTCCTTCACCACAGGCGAGAATTCCTACGCCACTCCGATCTTCGATCGCGAGGGCAATCTGTACGGAGTGGGAGCAAACGGCGGCGCCAATAGCGGCGGCACCGTGGTTGAACTGACACCCTCCGGCGCTGGATGGGCCTTCAATCCTCTCTATAGCTTTACCTGTTCGCCATGTGCGTGGGCATCGGGGCCGTATGGCGGGCTGGCAATGGACAGCGCCGGCAACCTCTACGGCACCACGCGGCAGGAAGGCGCCTACAACCTGGGCACGGTGTTCAAGTTGACGCCGTCCGGCGGCGGCTGGACCTACACCGACCTGCACGACTTTACCG
>PLBD01000061.1 GCA_003135315.1 Acidobacteriaceae bacterium
GCGGCTCTGCGCGGCGGCCCTATCGATTGCACCCACGCCGAGCAGCACAAAGAACGCAAGCGCGACTCGGCCCGGGCTGGTTCGCGCAGGATGGACTGGGTTCGGCTTGACTGGTTCCAGCTTGGACGGATGTGAGGCGCGCAGGCTCATGGTCTGGCTCCTCCATCCGGCGTTGCCGCGGATCGCGCGTCGCTGAACTCGCCAAGGATGGTTTCGATCCTCTGGTGTAGCGTAGCTGCCGGTTTTGCCGCGGCAGCCGAGTGGGTGGCGGTATGCGCCACTGCGGGCACCGGACCTGAGAGTTGCGAGAGCAGCATCGGGGCGTCTCCGCTTTGGCTGCTGTCCGCTTCGTTGCGCAGGACAAAGTGGATCGTGCCCTGGGTGCTTGCCAGAACGGCGCGCTCTGCCTGCACCGGAGTCAGCAACAGCGTGACCACTGTAACGTCCGCTGCCTTGCCCGTGGGGTCGGGTTCCAGTTGTTGTCCGGCGGCCAGGACAACAGCGTTCTGTAGAACGGTCGCCGTAACAGGCTCGGGCGTGAGGTTCGAGTGGTAGGTCACCAGCACGTCGAGGTGCGAGCCGGGAACCAGAAATCCCGCAACCCCAACCACCTCGTCGGAGTGCAGCGCAATGGCGCGCATGCCGTCCGGAATCTTGGCGGTCAGGCCAACGGTCGCTCCCGGAGCTGCCAACAATCCTTCGCGAACCGGCTCGTTGAAGGCGATGGGGTACATCACAATTCTGCCATTCAAGTCTTCCGGCCGGTTGAAGACGCCATCGATATGAGCGTTACTCGGCCAGTCAATCAGGGTTAGGTCGGCAGCCGACAGGGGGGTTCCAGTCTCCAACAGCTTGGCAGCGACTACGACCTTCACGAGTTGCCCGCCCGAATACAGCCGCTTAACGTGCCGGTATAGAACCAACGTCACCACAACCGAAATTACCAACGCCGCCAGAAGAGCAATACCCAGCCGACCGGTTTTCATAACTCAGCTCCACCAAATCGCCAGGAACGCGTAAAGCGTGCCTGCAGCTATAGCCAAGCCATACGGCATGCGTAATGTCTTGGGGTTGTCGAGATTTAAGTCCGGGTGGGCTTGCAGGCCAGCCCAGGCATGGAAGCGCAGGACTGAGCCAACGTTCTTGATTGTTGCCCACATGCGGCCCCGGTACAGTGCGTAAACGATGGCCATTACTCCGCCACAAATCGCTGTTGCCAAAAGCACTACAACGCCATGCCTGGGTCCCACCAGCGATCCGATGGCTGCCATCAGCTTGACGTCCCCCGCTCCCATGGCTCGCACCAAGAAAAACAGAAACATGACGCCGCCGGCAAGCAAGAAGCCGGTCACCGCGCTGCCCAACCCACTCCAGCCAAACAGCAACCCGCGGAGCACAACCCCCATCCCGATGCCCGGATATGTGAGCCAGTTAGGTATGCGGCGCTGCTTGATGTCCCAAACGGCCGCTGTGATGGCCAGTACCAGCGCGATAAAAAGAAGAGTTGAGTCCCGATCCATGGCGCATCACGGAAAGCAAAAGAAAAAAAGGAAGCAAGCTACGAGGCTAACGATCGGCTCGTAGCGTCACGCTCGGCCAAGCGTGTTTCTGGTTCTTGCAGACGGAGCCGGCTGATCCGGCCCACTCCTGCCTACATAGCCTGCTTCCAACAGGCAAAGACCCGTGATTACGTGAGTTCGCCAGCGATAATGCTGAACAAACTGTTGATTGATTTCGCCAGGCTGCCCATGCCAGCCAGGGCTCCAAGAGCCACAATCAACGCGATCAGGCCGTATTCGATAAGATCTTGGCCCGATTCTTCCTTGTGCAGGTTCATCAATATATTCATCATCTGAGCATCTCCCTTTCTCTTTTTGTTCTATCCCGATTGTTTAATCCCGTTTAGGTTCGCTCCCCCTGCCCAATGGGTCGAGGGTTTTCCCCGAACCGAAGGGGTTTCGGAGAGCGCGGCGCATTCCGCAATGCAGGGTAGCTGGAATAATGTAGCAACGACGCCGGGCGTTAGCAAGCGAAAAGTAAGCCGAGCTTCAAAACGATAGTAATGTTGGGTGTAGTTACCCTGCGCCACCGGGGCCGGTCGCGTGCCTTAGGGAGCGTTATGGTCACCCCCGGAGAGAGCCGATGGAGAATCCATCGTCGGGCAAGTCGATTGCTGTCAATAGCAGCGCTCATAAACGTAGCCATCCCGGTGGCCCGCCGAGCTAAGCGGGAAGATCAGAGTCTAAGAACGTAGTAATCGGAATTTATTACCGCTGCTTACCTGTCGGCGTATCGAAGTGGGAGTCGCGCCAGCGCAAAGTGAGAGAGCTGGACTTCGCGGCCCTCCAGAATCAGGGGAAATAGTGCGACTGTTCGTAGCAAGTTAAAATGTCCGCTTTTTGTAGCAAGTGAAATGTCCGGTTTTAGTTTTTGACTTTGCTCATCATCCAGCCGCCGTCGTGGCTGTGGGAAAGTGGGAATCCCGCGTACTTGGCGGGATTTCCAAGCGCGGTGGAAAAGTCGTTTTTTTGACTTTTCCACGCCGCGTCTTTTCCACAGCGTTTGCCGTCGCGGGTTGGGTTGACGCGATGGCCGCACCTTGGGCGTTATAACGTCCCAGCCGATGTGGCCCATGGGTGAGGCTGATGCTGCCGTCCAGATGCTGGTGCACGATGACGTTGCACCCGGCCAGCGTCCCTCGCCAGTGCACTCGTTCAATCTGCAGCTGCAGGTTCTGGAAGCTGACCGTGTTGTCGCGGTTCACCGTGCGCTCAAACTGCAGGGAGAAGATCAGGTCCAGATGCTTGCGTGGGCAAGGGAGAAACGCGCTGCCGCGTTGTGCCGGTGCCACCTGGAAACGGCGATTGAACTCGGCCATGTAGTCTCTTCGCAGAAACTCATTCGCCGCCTGCAGCGTGGTGATGCCATGCAGCCGCAGCTCCTGCGGCAACCGTCCTTGCCAGGTGCCAAAGCTGCGCTCCGAGCGGCCACGCGCCTGCGGCGAATACGCCGGAATCATCTGCACTCCCAACTCGCGCAACGCACGTCCCACCTGGGTCAGACGATGAGGATCGACCTTGCCGCCCACCTTCGGGGTCAGCCAAAAATGGCTGCCGCGATCGCTGTACAAGGCGCAGAACAGCCCTTTGCGCTCGATCACTTCCCGCAACCCGGCCATCACTGTCGCCGTCGATTCTTCCTCCACCAACTGCGCATAGTAGATCTCGCTGCTCGCGTCATCCAGGATTACGATCAGGTCGTACCAGCGTTCATCCTGGAACCAGCGATGATGACTGCCGTCGATGTGCAGCAACATGCCGGGCAGCGGCCGCCGTTCGCGCCGCTTGCGATGCACTCCGCGTTTGCGCCCGCGCGCTACCAGCCCGGCTCCTTGCAAAGCCTGTTTCACCCAGGTGTAGCTCAGCTGAATCCCATGCTCGGCTCCCAGCTTCTCGTGAAAATGCTGCACGTTCAGATCGAAGTACCGATCGCGATACAGTCCCAGCACCTGCTCCACGGTGGCCAGCGGAACTCGTCTCGGGGAAGGCCGTCCTCGCCGCCGGTCGAACAGCCCGTCATAGCCAAACTCTTCCAGTCGCTCACGCCAGCGCCGCATCGACCGATCGCTAATGCCGATAATCTCGGCCGCCTGCCACCAGGTAATCTTCTTCGCCAGGGCCCGCAGAATCACTTCCTGTACCTTCATTGCCCGCTCCATCGCGGCCTTCGAGTAAGACGCCATGCTTGGCATGGTCTCCTACTCTCGCCGCCCGCAAAGCGGACACATCACGTGCTATCTCAATCGGACATATCATGTGCTACCGACACCAGTTAGCGCGGCACTGGAAC
>PLBD01000401.1 GCA_003135315.1 Acidobacteriaceae bacterium
CGAGATTGGGAGGCGACTTGCTCACGAATAGCCGCGCGGCTGGCGTCTGCGCGAACATCAGCCCTACGCCGGCCAGCATTAGTGGCGCAAGAAAAAAAGCATACGGCGTTGACGCCGAAGCGAAGCCCATGAAGACGATGGAGGCCGCTACTGCCAGGAGTCCGACGGGAATCAGAATGCGGTTGGCCACTCCACGCGCCAGCAGCGAGCCCACCCAGGAAGCACCAAGAATACTCGCCACGCTGAACGGCATCAGGCAAAAACTCACCTTGAACGGCGAGTAGCGATACAAGTACTGCCACAACAAGGACAATTGCAAAACCAGGATGGCGTTTCCGAGATTGAAGGCGATACCGGTCACGCCGGCCACGGCCATTTCTGGATCGGCGAACAGCCGGATGGGAAACGCAGGGCGTTGCAGTCGCAGCTCGTAAATCGCGAACGCCAGCAGGACCAACACCCCAAGGCATAGTGGAATGAGAACTCGCGAGCTGCTCCATCCCGCCGAAGCTGAATTGCTTACGCCGTAGAGTGCGCTCACCAGGCCGACAGCGACCAGCGCTAGACCGATGGCGTCGAATGGCCCGGCGTCGTCGGCCTTTGCCTCCGGCACTTGGAACACGCAATAGAAGAACGCCAACACGGCAATCGCGCCCGGCAGCAGGTAGGCGACGCGCCAGCCAACTCCGGCCAGATATCCTCCGAGGAGTCCCAGGACAACGACTCCGAAGGTTTGCAGCGCCAACCACTGCGCTACGGCCCGCGACAAGTGCGCCTCACCGGGCGCCACTGCTCGCAGCAGGGCGAACGCCAATCCAAAAGAGGCTGCGTAGCCGACGCCGGCCAAGACGCGCCCTAACGTGAACATCGCTGTGTTCTGAGCCAGCGCGGTCACCACCGAGGCAACGGTGGCAAGCAGCAGACCAGCCAACATGATCTTCTTCCGCCCCAAACGGTCGCCCAGACTTCCGGTGGCAAGAATGCTGGCGGCGATGCAGAGTGTTCCGATGCTTGCCACCAGGGACCGCTGATCACCTGTCATTCCCAATTGGTTGGCAGCCCCGACAAAGGCGATGTTGTGTACGGAAGGGTCAACCGACATTGCAAGCGAAGCGGCAGCCAGGGCGAACACTGCACCCTTCGCGCTCATCGCAGGTGTCTCGGCCAAGACGTCGGCGACGACCGGGGGGGTAGCGGTCATGCTCATCGAGCACTCCGTTCTGCGGGTCAGATTTCCGGGCGCAACGGCGAGACGACGAAGTGGCGCTTGCCGTTCTGAAATCCGACCAATCGAAGGTAATGCTCTCACCTCGGAATGGCCGCAAGAAAGGCTGCCTATCACACTTCAGTGTGATAAGTGGCCATTTAGTAGTATTTCATGAACACACTTAAGTGACAGTTGTCACTGAATACTCCGGTCTCGCAGAAATAGACTCCTCGCTAGATTTCTTCCGAGGAGCCGATTGACTATGTGTGTGAATCCCGTGGTCGAACACTTCGGATCGACGGCACGAGCCGCCCCGGTCGTCATCTATCCGGCGAAGAAAATCGTCACCATGGAGCGCGCCAACCCGGAAGCGACCGCCGTCGCCATCTCGGGCAAGCAGATCGTGCTCGCCGCATCGCTGGAGGAAGTCAAGCAGTTTCTCGGCGACAAGCCCTACCTGGTGGATCACACGTTCGCTGCCAAGGTCATCATGCCGGGCTTCATCGATCAGCATCTTCACCCCTTGCTAGGCGCCTTGACGCTGGCGGTCGAGGTGATTGCGCCGGAGGACTGGATCGTGCCCGGCAGGATATGGAAGAAAGCTTCAAACCGGCAGCAATATCTCGGCCGGCTCAAGGATGCAAACGCGGGCTTAGTCGATCCGAAGGAATGGCTGTTCACCTGGGGTTATCACCATTATTTCCACGGGCCACTCGAGCGGAAGACGCTCGACTCGATTAGCGCGACGCGGCCGATCGCGGTGTGGCACCGTTCCTGTCATGAGTTTTACCTGAACACGTTTGCTCTGAACACCCTCGGTATCAGCGAAGATTCGATCCGAGGCAAAGGTAAGTGGAGCGAGCAAACCGATTGGGCCAAAGGCCATTTCTACGAGGGCGGCCTTAACCTCATCATGGCACAGCTCCTGCCGAAGCTGGCGACGCCGGAGCGCTTTAGCTTTGGCCTGAAGCAGATGGTGAAGATGCTGCACCAAAACGGCGTCACTGCGTTCAACGAACCGGGCGCGCTGGTCACGCCGCAAACCTTCAAGCTTTACCAGGAAATTCTGGGAGCCGAGGACACGCCTTTTTACAGCTTCTTCATTGCGGATGGCCGCGGCATCGTCGATAAATACGGCTTAGAAGGCGCCTTGGCGGAAACTGAGAAGACGATTGCGCTGGCGCCGCCGGGGAGCGGCAAGCTCCAGTTCTTCGAAAAGCAAATCAAGCTCTTCGCCGACGGCGCCATCGTCTCCCAGCTTATGCAGATGAAGGATGGCTATACCGACGGGCACCACGGCGAATGGATGATCCCGCCAGAGGAACTGGCGCGGCGCGCGACCTTCTACTGGAATGCCGGCTATCAGATACACACCCACGTCAATGGCGACGAGGGACTCGAAGTTGTCTTGAACATTCTGGAAAAGCTGATGCGGGATTCTCCCCGGCCCGACGCTCGCAGCGTCATTGTGCACTTTGCGAACTCGACGGAGGAACAGGTTGCGCGCATCGCCAGGTTGGGCGCCATTGTCAGTGCGAATCCCTATTACCCTGTCGGATTCGCCGACAAGTACAGCGAGGTTGGTCTGGGACCGGAACGTGCCAACTCGATGGTGCGCAGCGCCTCCGTCGTCAATCGCGGCATCCCCTACTCTTTTCATTCCGACTTGCCGATGGGACCCGCCGCCCCGCTTTACCTGGCATGGTGCGGCATCAACCGGATTACGAACGAGGGTCATGTCGCAGGACCAGAACAGCGTATCTCCGTCGACGCTGGCCTCCGCGCCATCACCATTGAAGCTGCTTATTCGTGGCAGCGTGAGAACACCCTGGGCAGCATCGCTCCCGGCAAGATCGCCAACTTCACGATTCTCGAACAGGACCCTTATGCTGTCGCTCCCGAAAGACTGAAGGACATCCCGATCTGGGGGACGGTTTTCGAAGGACGGCTGTTTCCGATTATCTAACTGCGCGCCATTGGGATTAACGCCTCGCTTACTCCAGGATGGATGTCGGACTGCAAAGCTGGCTCGGGCCGGAATTGGAAGCTTGGATGTGCCGTCGTATAGTTGGTATGAACACCAAGGGTGAGAGGCGAGCCCAAACACAAGAAGGGCAAATGAGCCGGACTCGCCATGAGAATGGTTACCTCTTTCGCAGTGGGCGGTATTGGTATTTGCGTACGAGTATTTTGCAGGTCGCTCGGAAATGGCCCTCAGAGACTTCGAGACTCTTGAGTGTGAGAGGCTGCCCGGGGAAATTGCGCAAGTCTAGGCCGCGATGCAGGCCCTAGATCGGATTTTATGCAACGATTATGCAGCGTATCCGGCTTTGGACCGGCCTACGGCTGCGGTATAATGATGAAAATAAACACCTTCCTCGTGCGGAGGGATGTGTGAGCGGTTGAAACAGGCGGTCTTGAAAACCGCTATACGGGAAACCGTATCGGGGGTTCGAATCCCTCTCCCTCCGCCATGTAGTCTCGACTGCAGAGAAAGTCCACTCCGTTGCTCCTGAAATATGCGAAAAAGGCCGGCTTTTCGCGATATTTCCTCCACCAACCGGACCAGAGAAAATTCCCTCCTAGACCGCTTTGCTCCTGTTGCAGCGGTGTTTCTCTGGAGCCTCCATTGGTAGTCCCCTTTCAAGAACCCGCTCTGGCGAATGCCTAGCGATCACAAACCGAACAC
>PLBD01000107.1 GCA_003135315.1 Acidobacteriaceae bacterium
CCTTTCGGACAACCAGTTGCATTAGCACGGTGGAGAGGCGGCTTCGAAGAGTGCCCAGGCACACAGCGCAGCCCAAGGCCTAAGCCTCTGAGATTCGAAACGCGATGTACAAATCATGGAGGTCTTAAATTTTATGAAGAAAGCGATGTTACTCGTATTAGTCGTCTTCGCATTCGCAGGGTTTATGATGGCGCAGAACTGGTCGTCACCCGGTGTTGACGTCCTCGGAGCGCACAACAATCAGGGCCGAGGCTGCGCCGGCTGTCATGCTCCGCACAGCGGCGTATATGGTTCCGGTAACTCCACAAGCAAGACGGGTTCCGACACCGGCAGCTATGCGTTGTGGGGCCAGGACGCCAGCCCACTGTATAACGCCTCGATCGGCTTCGGCGACAGCGGCAAGTACGTTGAAGTTCTGCCCGGCACGATCGCTGGTGGCAGCATTGAAGTCGGCGGCATCCTGCTCTGCCTGAGCTGCCATGACGGCAACGTCACCCCGACCAACATGATGACCAACCAGTCTTACGAACAGCGGATCGGCCTGTTGACCAACACCGCATATGGAAGCAGCCCGATTCCGACCTTGCTCGGCAACGACGGCACCGGCAAAGGCAACTACACGAACGATCACCCGGTCGGCCAGAACGCCACCGTCAGTTCCGGCAGCGGCTTGGTCTGGGCAAATAACGCATTCACAGTAACCCCTGGCAGCCAATATGCTCAGTTCGTAGCCAACTACGGCTGGCCCGCACTGGCGCCTGGAAAGTGGTCGGCACCGACCGGCATCAACGCCGCTGGCAAGCCCTATGTGGTCTGCACTACTTGCCACAACCAGCACGTGATGACGGTATACACGTCGAGCGCGACCAGCCCGATCCTGAACGACGGCGGCGGCAAGTACTATGCCACCTACTTCTTCATCAACGGCCCCTACAACCCGAACCTTCAGACCTACGCCACCAACAAGGCGCCCTCGACGACACAGTTCTGCCGTCAGTGCCACTTTGGCGAATCGAACGAAGCCAACAACACCAACAACATCCCAACCGTCTTCCAGTAGACCTGACGGTGTACGGAACAGGGGGAGAGAAATTCTCTCCCCTTTTTTTTCGGATTCGACTTTGAGAAAATCGGCAAGCGAGGAATTATGAAATACCAACTCTCCATCTCGGCAGTGCTTCTGGTAGCTCTTACGGCGTCGGCCCAGATCGCCTCCCACGCTCCGACGACGGTGGCGAAATCGACCGCGCCATCGTTGCCGCCCGCCCAGGTCGTGGCGCCCCAGGTGAGCGACAAACCGGTGGCCCGCGTGAACGGCGTCGCGCTCACCGATCGCGACCTGCTGAGAGAGATGTACGCCATCTTCCCTTATGCCCAGCAGCACAATGGATTCCCCAAGGCGCAGGAAGCGGCCATACGCCAGGGCGCTCTCGAAATGATCATTTTCGAGGAACTGGTATACCAGGAAGCGGCGCGGCGCAAACTCACGGTTCCGGCGGAAAAGCTCAAGGGAGCGGAAGCGGAGTTCAAGAAACAATTCAAGAGTCCCGACGAGTATCAGGCCTACATGCAATCGGAAATGCAAGGCTCGGAGCAGAAATTGCGCCAGCAAATCCGGCGCTCGCTCCTGATCGAGCAGTTGCTGAAGACGGACGTGGAGAACCGCTCGGCGGTATCCCTGGCCGAGGTGAAGGCGTATTACGACAAGAACCCGGCGAAATACCTGCAGCCGGAGTCGTACAGTTTCCAGAGCATTTCGGTGGTGCCNNGTGAACATGGGCGACCACAAAGTAATCGGTCGTGACAAACTGCCACCCCAGATCGTCAAAGCCTTCTCGACGATGCAGGCCGGACAAGTCAGCGGAGTGATCCAGATCGAGTCGGCCTACACCATCGTCCGGCTGAATGCTCATACCCCCGCCAAGAAGCAAAGCCTGGAGGAAGTGAAGTCCGATCTGAAAGTGGAGTTGCAGAAGGAAAAGTACGAGAAGCTGCGTTCCGGGCTGGCCAAGCAACTGCGCGCCAAGGCGAAGATCGAAGTAGGCTAGACTCGGCAAATTCGCAAATCATGTTCCCCGGGATGATGAAAATCCGGGGATAGTGGACGAGTGGCGATCGGATGATGAGAGATTGGTTAGTAGTGTCAGCGCTTTCCCGTCCCCCTGATTGGCAACCTCTCATGGGCCCGTACCACCCCTGAGTCTTTCGACTCGCCCAGCGGGTCATATCCCGCAGCGGGGATGTTTCCAAGCCTTTCCGGGTGACGATCCATCACGTTAAAAGCTTTATTTTCAATATTCTACCCGACCAATCCAAACCCGATCTTTGGCACTAATTGTGCATTTTAGAGGCTAAATGTGTGCTGGGGACAGAGCCTCTGGCAGAGAAGGGGTTGCAGGTCAATGAAGTTCGCGAATCGCATCCTCGGGCTGATGGCTCTGGTTCTGATGGTGGGTTATCTTGCGGCTGCCCAGCAGCAGCAGCTTTCGATCGGCGAGAATACCAAGCTCAACGCTGGCGGCCTGTTTTCCTTCGGGTACGCTGGTGACTATGGCGACGCCATTCCCTCCGACCATGGCTTGACCTTTGGGGTTGACGGCAAGCTCTCGGGCTCCTACTACAACCCAAATTTCCTTTCCTTCAGCGCCACGCCCTACTACAACCAGTCGCGGTCCGATTCCAGTTATCAATCCCTCACCGGCGCTAGTGGGATCGATGGAACGGCGAATTTCTTCACTGGCAGCAATTTTCCAGGCGCGGTTACTTACCACTATGACCACAACAGTACTGGCACATTGGGCCTGACCGGACAGCCGAATTTCACGACCTACGGCAGCGGGCAAGGCTTCGGAATCAACTGGAGCGCTCTTTTGCCCGGTCTGCCGACATTGTCGGTCGGCTATTCACAGGGTAGCGGCCACAGCTCCCTGTATGGAACGGATGCGGAAACGGATTCGAGCACGCGTTTGTTGAACGTGCATTCCAACTATCAGATCGAAGGCTTTCGCCTCAACGCCTACTTTGATCACAACACCTTTGACTCCAAGTACCCCGCTTTTCTCGCGGGCGCGGAGGCAGAACAGCAGGATTCAACCGGCCACGATTTGGGTTTCGCGGCGCAACACGCGCTGCCGCTGCATGGATCGTTTAGTATCGGCTACAATCGGTCGTCCGCGACCAGCGATTATCTGGCCACCGAAGGACAGAGCGCCAGCAGTTCGAACCTGACGAACTACACCAACAGCACGGAAATCGCGAGCGCCAGCTTCCACCCAACCCAAAAGCTCAGCCTCAATGTCAGCGAGAATTACACCGGCAACCTGAACGGTTATCTCTTAGAGAACACCGGGAACAACGGGGCACCACCCCCGCCGGGAGTGGATATGGGATCGGGATCGCATTCCTACACCCTGGGCGGCGGTGCAGGGTACTCGTTTACCGACTACCTCATGGGTCAGGCGCAAGCCACCTACTACAATCAGTACTATTTCGGAAATAATTATAGCGGCGAGTTTCTAAGTGGGTCGATCAACTGCAGCCGCAAGCTCTGGAACACTTTCTCATTCTCTGCCGCCGTGATTGACAGTTCCAACGGTCAGGGCACCAACGCCCTCGGTTTTCTCGGCAATCTCAACGTCTATCGCCGTTTCGGAGGCTGGCAGGCGTCGGGCCAGTTCACCTATGCGCAGAACGTCCAGACCCTGCTGGTCACTTACACAACGTCCTATTACCAGTACAGTGCCAATCTGCATCGCAGGTTCTCCCACGGCATGCAATGGACGGCAGCCTTCAACGGTTCGCACAGCGGCTTAACGAATTATCAGGGTACTTCCTCTCACAGTGAGGGCTACTCCACGTCGTTCGGCATGCCTCGATTTATCGTGGATGCACAGTACTCTCAATCCAGCGGCGTCCAACTTCTCGGGGCCGGCGGAATCATTCAACCGGGCCCCACCCCAGGCTTGACGGATTTCATTCTCTTCACGGGATCTGCTTATGGTGGCGGGATTTCAGTGACCCCCATCAAGCGGATGTCCGTCTCCGGAACTTTCAGCCGCGCCATCAGCAATACACTGGCCGCCACCGACTCGCACAATAACACCGAGATCTACAACGCCCAATTGCAGTACCATCTGAGAAGGATCGG
>PLBD01000316.1 GCA_003135315.1 Acidobacteriaceae bacterium
GAGGCCTTCGACAAAGTCGCCAAGTTGCTTGAGTTGGGATATCCCGGCGGCCCGCTCATCGACTTCCTTTCCCGACACGGCGATCCGCATGCGGTCAAATTTCCCTTCGCCCAGATCAAGCATCCCGACCGCAATCCGCAGAACCGTCACGCCAGGGATGAGCAACGCACTGATTTCTCGTACAGCGGGATCAAGACCGCAGTGCTGCGTTACGTGGAAACGCACAGTCTGCGCGCCAGCATTGCGCAGCGCCGTTTCGTTCTGGCGCAACTGGCGACCCCTACACCCCATGACGTGCTCGCGGCATGCGATCGGCCGACACTCGATCTGGTTGCGTCCTTTCAGCGGGCGATGGTGAATGATCTGGTGACCAAGACCTTGTCGGCCGCGCGGGAGCACAACGTCGCGACCGTCCTGGTCACCGGAGGTGTCGCCGCTAACTCGGAATTGCGCACCGCCTTCCAGACAGCAGCTGCGGAGCAGGGTCTGCCTTTCCATTTCCCTTCCCGCCAGCTCTCGACCGACAATGCCGCTATGATCGCCGCCGCAGCCTATCCCCGATTTCTCGCCGGGGAGTTTTCCGATTCTGAACTATCGGCGGATGCAGGGCTCAAGTTGCGCTGACCTCGAGGCAGACACACAGGTGCCACGCTCTGCCGCAGGCGGCCGCTTCGACGTAGTCCGTTATTCTTCTTCGGTAGGAATTTTGGATTCGATGTCCATGTCACGGAACTCGCTGGATTCGAAGATCTCGCGGCATTCAACACATTCAACGTACTCCGCATCTTCGTCTCGCGAGACGACCTGGACTCGGGAATGCCGACACTGGTTGTCCATTGCGTCGCTCTGAGGATAGTTGTAGGTTTTGTCTACCGAACCGTCGACGTTCATAATGAATCGCCCAAAATTTGAGACACAACCTCGATTGTCGGGTATTTTAGCCCCGGCCTATCGGTTGTCAAGCATTTCCCGTGTTAATTTCCGTTACCAGGGCGGATTGTTACCTACCTGAGTCCCCTGGGGACGAAACGGTTCTCACGCAGACACTGCAGGGGTCGCATGCCGAAATCCTGAGTGGGAAGCCGACTATCTTCGTTCGCGGATGGAGCAATCAATGTCGTGATCGCACAACATCCTGCGCTCTGCCTTTCCACTCTCCTCCTCGGCCCGACCAATACATAGCGGCCGAATGAATCGTGGCCCCCACGTAGAAGACGGCGCTGAACGGCAGCGTTAGAGCCCAAAGCGGGTTGAGCTGGTAGAAGCGAACCATGGGCAGATAAATCGCGCTCATCAAGAAGTAAGCGGCGCCCCCAATAATCGCTAGCAATGCGGATCGACTGGCCAGCAGCACAGCCGGCAAAACGAAGACCAGCAGCATCGCCAGCACTGTCCCCAACAAAAGCCATGCCGAATGCCGCAACTGGTTGAACGCGGTGCGGGCAATCATCCTCTCAATCTCGGCGAATGTGTTGTACACCCGTAGACTGCTCGTCTCGGCCGTCAGCCCAAGCCACACCTTGCCGCCAGTCCGCTTCACCGCGCCAGCCAGCGCGCAGTCATCGATGATCTCCTGGCGGACGGCTGTGATGCCTCCTGCACGCTCGAGGGCCGCCGGGCGTATCAGCATGCACCCGCCCGCCGCGCCCGCGGTCTTGCGCCGTGGGTTGCGAATCCACTTCGGCGGATACAGAAGGAAGAAGAAGAACACGAACGCTGGGATGAGCAGCTTTTCCGCCAGGCTGCGGCAGTGTAGCTTCACCATGAAGGAAGCGAGATCGTAGTCGCCGGTTTCAGCGATCCGGACCAGCGTGGCCACATTTTCCGGCGAATGCTCGATGTCGGCATCGGTCAACAATAGGAACTCGGGACGCAGCACAACCGCCTGCTCGATTCCTTGCTGCACGGCCCAGAGCTTACCCGACCATCCGGATGGCAGCCCACGCCCGCTGATGACGCTCACGCGCTCGCCTTGCGAACTTTGCGCTGCGGCCTGCCGCACAGCGTCGGCGGTGCGGTCGGTACTGTTGTCGTCGACGACAAAGATGTGGAGTGCGTCGACACAACTCTGCCGCAGAAGTGACGCGACGGATGTACCGATCACGTCCGCTTCATCGCGAGCCGGGATGATCACCGCAATCACGGCTGGGGCCGGGATTTCCTACTGCGAGTCCGCGCGTCCATATGGAAGCTATGCTAAACGAGCGGACGGGATTGAACTCCGAATTCGACTACACTACTGTCGAAGCGCTCCCTGAGGGCTCCAGCCACATGGTCATGGACACATCGCGAAGCGCAAGATACCGGCCGCTGTTGCTGGCGCTGGCGGTCGCGTTTGCCGCCGCCACGGTGGTTTACAGCGTCGCCTGGATGTACTACATCCGGGAGTCGATCCTGCCGGTTGAGGTTGGCATGGACACCCAGCCGTCGCCTTCCGGAATGGTCGTAACCAGCGTGTGGAAGGACAGTCCGGCGGATGGGGCCGATCTACATCCAAAGGACGTAATCATTGCCATCGATGGCCGCACCGTGGTCGCGCCCGCAATTTGCGACCAGGTTTTGTATCGCGTCTGGTTTGCGTCTCACCCCGGAGAACCCGTCCGCTTGACAATTCGGCGACCCGGTGAAGCCCAGGCCCTGGTCATCACTCCTGTGTTTCGCGCCGCGTTGGGCAGTGGCGATACGCAGTCCCTGGCCCGACGAGGAGCTATCCAAGTCCTTGGGTTCTACCCATTCTTATTCCTGGTTGTCGGTCTGGCCGTCTTGTTTCTGCGGCTGGAGGACAACAATGCCTGGCTGTTGGCGCTGATGTTTGCCGGATTCATTACCCAGGCCGATGTGCCGCGCGGTTTCGTGCTGCTTCCGGATGGACTGCGCTATTTCCTGTACGCTTACGCGGTGCTCATGAAGAGCCTGCTTCCTGGGCTGTTCTACTTCTTTTTCGCTGTTTTCCCCACCCGTTCGCCAATTGATCGCAAGCTCCCGTGGCTGAAATGGGTGCTACCGATCGTTGGCGCCTGCCTGGGATGGGGTGGCATCCGCCAAGGCGAGGTGGAGGCCGTGCCTTTCATTAGCGCACTACTTAGCCGACCAACCATTGGCATGACGAGGCTGGTTACCGGCTATGGGACAGTGCTGCTCGGCCTGGCTTCGCTGCTGTGGAATGTGGTTGGCGCCTCCAATATTGAGGACCGGCGCAAGCTCAAGGTAGTGCTTTGGGGTACGCTCGTAGGAATTACGCCGGCCATCCTCATCGGCGTCTTTTACGATCTTTCTCATGCCGACGTGCCTTTTTGGCTGGCCTTTGCGAGAGGAACATTCCTCTTCCTGATTCCCGTGTCCTTTGCCTATGCGGTGGTGAAGCACCGGGTGATGGACATTCCCGTGCTGCTCCGACGCAGCGCGCGCTACCTTCTGGTGGAGCGGGGATTCGCCATCCTGATGCTGTTGGTTTCCGTCGGCCTCACCCTGTGGTTTGGACAGGCATACGCGCGGCGCTTCTCGGCGGGATCGAAAGCCGCCATACCGATAGGAGCGACGTTCGGCGTTCTGCTGATCTCCGGTGCCACACAGGTGCATCGCCGCGTCCGAACGCGACTGGACCGCGCTTTCTTCCGCAGCGCCTATGACGCGCAACAGATCCTGGAAAATCTGGCGGCAAAGACGCTGTCTGTAAGTGACCGCGAAGGCTTGGCGCATCTGCTGCACCAGCACATATACGATGCTCTGCATCCCATGCCTCTCTTTGTTTACTTGCTGGCGGGCGACGGACGTCTCCACGCGTACGCCGGAAGCCCGCCGCCGGAGGCGCTGACCCTCTTACCCGCTGCGGCCGGACTAAACCAGCTGGCAGGACGCAGCGGGCCGCTGGAATTGGATCCCGCCACTCTGCGCGGAACCCAGATGCAGCCGTTGCACGCCGAGTGCCTGGTCCCCATCCGTGGGTCTGCTGGCAGGGCCTTGCAGGGTGTCATCGTCCTGGGTCCAAGACTCTCCGAAGAACCCTATTCCGCGGGAGATCGGCGGCTGCTTGCGTCGGTAGCAAGCCAGGCTGGGATTGCCATGCGGAGCATTTCTATGGCCGAAAAGATGGCCGAGAGCATGGAAGCCGAGCGCCGCAGCGAGCAGGAGATGCAAATCGCACGTCAGGTGCAGAGCCGATTGTTGCCGCAGCAGGCTCCGTCGCTGCCGACCCTGGAATGCGCCGGCAAGTGTATTCAAACCCGCGCCGTCGGCGGAGATTATTATGACTTCCTCGATTTCGGAGCAGGCAAGCTGGGCCTGGTCCTGGCTGACATCTCGGGCAAGGGAATTTCTGCTGCCCTGCTCATGGCCAATCTGCAGGCTAACCTGCGCAGCCAATACGCGCTGGCGCTGGAAGACTTGCCCCGATTGCTGCGTTCCGTAAATCGTCTCTTCTACAAGAACACGGAAAACAACCACTACGCGACGATGTTCTTCGGGGTATACGACGATCAGAACCGAATACTTCGCTACGTAAACTGCGGACACAACCCTCCGCTCATGTTGCGGGAGAATGGAGATGTCGAATGGTTGCAAGCTACCGCGACGGTGCTGGGGTTATTTGAGGAGTGGGAGTGTTCGGTCGCTGAGCTGCAGCTGGGAGCAGGGGACGTCCTGGTCATTTACACGGACGGCATTTCTGAGGCCGCGCCCGGTGAGGAAGCCGAGGAGTTCGGGGACGAACGCCTGATACAAGGCGTCAGAAGTCGTCAGTCCAAATCCGCGGGCGAGATGCTTGAGGCAATCATCGCGGAAGTGCAAAGCTTCAGCCAGGGCCACCAGGCGGATGACATGACGTTGATCGTCGCCCGCTGCCGGTAGTGCCAGACGTCCTGCTTCCGCCTGCCATCCCAAGCGTTGCATTGTTGTCCCGAGGGTACGCGATTTTGGCCGCGGGAATCGAGCGCCCCATTGTCGTCACCACGTATTGTTCCATTGTGGAACAGCCGCACCTCCCCATTGGTTTCTGCTATCGATTTCTTTCTCGCAGCGGTCTAATGGAAGGGGATTACCGGGCCGACCCCAATCCAGCTTTCCTTTTCCGGAACGGAACAAATTTCCATTCTTCAACGTAGTAAAGCTCAGAACGAAGTGCTGCGCGGTTGCGGAGGGTGCAGTGGCGAACGGTAAGAATCACAAAAATAAACGCTGGATCATCATTACGGCTGTTTCGGTGGCGGTTGTGGCGCTGGTGATCGTGGCTGTGGCGGCGACTCGCGGCGGCACCAAGATTGACCCTATCAAACTGGCCAAGGTTGAACGGGGCGACCTCGCCAAAAGTGTGGTAGCCACGGGAAAGATCACGCCCATTACTAAGGTCGAGATCAAGTCCAAGGCCAGCGGCATTGTGGAAAAGCTGTATGTGGACACCGGCGATCATGTGAAGCAGGGGCAGGTGTTGGCCGAGCTGGACCGGGTCGAGATTCAGGCGCAGGTGAATTCATCGAAAGCTCAACTGCTCTCTTCGCAAGCTAACCTCAAGAGCGCCGAAGCCGACGAGATTCGAGCCAAAGTTGATGCCCAGGGCGTGGATATCCCGACGCTGCAGCGGGCCTACGAGCGCGCGCAGGAGATGTCCAAGGACGGAGTTGTCTCGCAAGCAACCCTGGACGACGCGCAACGGGGCTACATCATGGCCGTCAACAAGCGCGATGTTGCCCGGGCGCAGTTGACCGTCAACAAGGCGAAGGTCGCCCAGGCCCAGGCCCAGGTCGAGAAAGACCAGGCCAGCCTGAAGCAGTTCCAGGAGCAACTCAGCTATACCACCATTACGGCGCCGATTGACGGTGTCGTGCTATCGCGCGACGTTGAAGTTGGCGACGCGGTCAGCTCTATCCTGGTGCTGGGCTCGGGCGCAACCCTGGTGATGACCCTGGGCGACACCAGCGAAGTTTATGTGAAGGGCAAGGTGGACGAGAGCGATATTGGCAAGGTCTATCTGGGACAGCCCGCGCGCATTCGCGTGGAGACATTTAAGGACAAGGCCTTTACCGGCCATGTCACCAAAATCTCGCCGATGGGTGTCGAAAAAGACAATGTCACCACCTTCGAAGTACGCGTGTCGATCAACAATCCTG
>PLBD01000035.1 GCA_003135315.1 Acidobacteriaceae bacterium
ATGCGCCGCGGCCAGTCGCTGGTCGTGTGGGCCATCTCAGAGGGACGCAAAGCAGCAGAAGCCGTGAATGAGTACCTGGAGAGCAAGCCTGTATCTTTGCCGCACACAGTTTCAGCTCACGCGCGCGCATAGTACGTTTTTGCCCTGCCTGGAATGCCCCTTCTGCGAGTCGCAGTCTTGAAAGGGCACGGCTTCAGCCGTGCCGTCGACGTGCGAGGCAAAAGGCCTTTAGGCCCTGAGGCCGTGCTTCTCAGCGCCTACAGCCGGGACTTCTGGCTGGCCCTAACGGCGCGCCTGAAGGGTGTGCCCCTTTAAAGCAAGGCCACTGTGGTCAAGGAATCGCCCAAACAGCATCGGCGTTACTTCCCTGCCCCGATAGCATTCCACTGAAACTGCACCACGTCGCCGAAGTGGCGGACGACGAACTGGGCATCGTGTCCGCCGGGATAGATGTGGAACTCGTGCGGGATGCCGCGCGACTTCAGCAGCTTGTCCAACTCCTGCGCTCCCTGTTCGAAGCCATAGTCGTCATTGTTTCCTACGTCGAAGTAGATCTTCATTCGCTTGAGACTCGCGACGCTGTCGGTACGCGCGAAGTAGAAGACATTGTTGCGATCGAAATAAGCGCGGTTGAAGGGAGCGCCAAACACATCGCCCAGTAGCCCTCCCGGAGTTCCGGGCGCGCTGGCACTAATGTCTTTTGGCAAGTCGGTGATGAGCGCAGGCATCTGCGCGCTGACAGCGGCGAATTCGTCGGGATATTTGAATGCCAGCCGCAGCGCGCCATAGCCTCCCATGGAAACGCCGGTGATGCCACGCGTCGCGCGCGTGCCTTGCGCGCGATATTTCGCCTCCATCGCGGGCAGGAACTCCTTCATGAGGAAATCCTCATAGCGCACTTTGCCGTTTTCGGAGTTGATGTAGAAAGTGTGTCCGGCACTGGGAGCCAGAATCACGAAGTCGCCGATTTTGCCTTTGCTGCGCAGCTCTGAGACGACATCCCATCCGCCGAAGTTGAGGAGCGACTGCTCGTTGTCGCCCAGCCCGTGCAGGAAATACAGCACGGGATAGCGCCGCGTCTTGTCCTGATCGAAACTGGCCGGCAGGAAAGCGCAATAGCGCACCGGCCGGGCAAGGATTTGCGACTTGATGACGGAGCACTCGGCACGGCCCTGAGCGTGGAGCAGAGGGGCAAAGGCGATCAGTGCGATCCAAGCTAGACCGCGCAGGCGGACTCGCAGCCGAGAGGTAAATTTACGTGCCAATCGAATTCTCATTTCTTGATTCGAGGATCGAACGGATACTGGACTGAGGATTGAATGCGAATCCGCGCGGCATCGGGATGGAGCGGGTTCAGCATGAGGTTAAAGGTCGAAGGTACAAGCGCGCTGGGGATGCGGAGCAGCGCCGTGCGGCCCGACCGCAGCCACGCCGAACCAATCTCGCGAGCCTTGTGCAAATCTTCAGGCCAATTCGGCGGAAGCTTACTCACGTCCACAGATTCCACTGGCACGCGGGCATCCACTTCCAAAGCAAGCAGAGTGTATCTGGGCGGAACATCGTTGGCGCTAGTGTGGACGCACGCTTCCAGCAATGCTCCGGCCGGGCTTTCCGCCAGATACACAACCGGCAGACCACGCTCGTGCCAGCGTCCGGGAGCGCGCAGTCCTCCCGCTCCCTGTAAGTCGCGGTGCCGGCTCACGCGCCAGAGCGTGGTCAAACGAACATGCCTTCGTCGACCTGCACCAGCAGTTCTTCCACGATACGGCTGCCGGTATCGGTCTTCGACATTTCCAGAGGGGTGCGATTATGCAGGCGCGGATGAGAGCGGCGAAGCCAGCCCAGCGCCCGTTCCCGCGATCCGTAGACCGACTCGGCCTGCGACAGCAGCCGCGCGACCCGCAGCACGCGGTCCGATTCCTCCACTGTAAGCTTCTCGCGCCGCGAGCGGCGGTGCTGCAGGGTCCGCAGCGGGATCACCAGCGCATCAATCTCAGCGCGCGTGACGCCGAGCGCCACCAGGCGCTTAATGGAAGTGGTCGGCAGTTGACGCTCGACGATCTCCAGCATCTGCTGCTCGGTGTGGGGGACGGGAACGCCTAACCATTCGCCAATCTGCTGGTGAAGAACTGACATCGCAGGTTACCTCAGCTACATTATGCCATAAAATATTCGGCAAAGTGTAGGGTTGCTCTTTTATTCGTATTTCAGCGTCTGCACTGGGTCGAGTCTGGCCGCGCGACTGGCGGGATACAGGCCGGCCAGCAGGCTCACGACGATGGAGAAAGCGATGGCCGCGCCGATCAGCCACGACGGCATAATCCATACCGCTTCGGATGGCAATTGATGGTTGTGCAGATAAATTCCCGTGCCGATGTTTATGGCCTTGCCGATCGCTAAGCCCAGCGCAATGCCGAGCACGCCGCCGAAGAAGCCCATGGCTCCGGCTTCGGCGAAGAACAGCCGCTTCACGTCCCGATCGCTAGCGCCGATGGCTTTCATTATGCCAATCTCGCGGCGCCGCTCCAGCACCGCCATCACCAGGGTGTTGACGATGGCCAGCGTGGCCACGGCCAGCGCCAGCGATCCGAAGATGCCGAGAAAGAGATCGAGCACGGTAAAGAAGCGGCGCAGGCTCTTAGTGGCGTCGAGCACGGAAAATGTACGGAAGCCCATCTTGCTGATCGCGTCCTGCACCTGCGCGACCTTGCCCGTATCTTTAACTCGCACGGTGAGCGTCATGTACGTTTTGCCACCGCCGCGCAGCGAGCTGCGCATATCGGTAAAGTCCGACATGTTCAGCTTCTCGGTCAAATCGACGGGCAGAAAAATGCGGCCGCGCGAGACCGTCCTCATGCCGCCGTAGGGCTCTTCGTCAATGATGCCGACCACCTTCAACAATTGCGACTTACGTACGACGGAGAAGCCGTAGTTGTCGTCGCTTTTCGAGCTGCCGCTCGTCTGTGCGGCCGGAATTTGCGGCCGCCCCGAGCTGTCGGCATCGGCGGCCAGCGACTGATGCTCGCCGTAGCGCAACGTAACTTCCCTGCCAATCAGCTCCTTCGGATTCTTGGGATCGAGCTCCTTGGCGAAATCATTCAGCAGGATGACTTCGCCGGCATCGGAGCCAGAGAAGAACTTGCCTTGCAGATTATCGAATGCCTCGTTCTCGCGCGCCGACATGGGCAGGCCGGTAACGAACCCGAAATGAGTTTGGCCGTCATACACTATCTGGCCCATCACCCGGACCTCGGGTTCGACCTCGGTGACGTACTCCAGGTGCGCCATCTTGTCGCGCGATGACTCGTCGAGCACGGGAGCGTTTTCCGGATGCTGGTCCTTCCGGTCTTCTTCGCGATCGAAGCCGCGGAAATCCTGCTTCGAAGTAACGAAGACGGTGTCGAACATTCCCGAGCCTGCCAGTCGGCGCGTGGCCAGCTGTTGCAGTCCCACACCGAGGGACAACATGGCGACCAGCGACGCGACGCCGACCGCGATGCCCACCGTCGTCAATCCATTGCGCAACTTGGATTGCCGCAGGTTGCGAACGGCCAGCTCGAAAAGGTCATAGCCCTTCATGCCAGCGCCTCCTCAGCCCCAGCAATTCCAAACCCGGGCCTTGCTGGGGGCACCTGATCACTGGAGGAAATGAGCTTGCCATCGCCGAGAAAGATGAGCCGCTGCGCGAAGCGCTCGGCCAGCGCGCGCTCGTGCGTCACCATCACAACAGTCATGCCGAGCGAGAGGCTGATATCGCGGATCAGGTTGAGAATGTCTTCGCCAGTACGGCTGTCGAGGTTGCCGGTGGGCTCGTCGGCCAGCAGCAGCGACGG
>PLBD01000581.1 GCA_003135315.1 Acidobacteriaceae bacterium
CGTTCTCGCGGTCCTCGTCGTCAATGACCACGATCATGCGGCCGGCGCGGATCTCCTCCAGCGCGGTCTCAACATCGCAAAAGGGGAACTGAAGAGACATGGTGATGACGAGATTCTAGCAGGCAGGCGCTGCCGGCAGCCACGCCGAGCGTTTATGCCTTGCTGAAGGAGGATCCGAAGAGGGCTTCGAACCGCTTGCTGATTCTTCAAAACCGCACTTACGGGCGGGAACGCTGGTGTAATGGCGATTTTTCGTTACTTATCCGCGAAACCGCATTCACCTAACACGGACGAATGTCGAAGCTACGCTTCATAAAACCTCTGTCTTTAAGGTGTTGCGCCGTAATGCGAAATTAAGTTGACCTCCCCGCGGGGCAGTGCAACAGTGGGGTTCGCACAAGGAGGATCTTGATGGCGAACCAAGGGCAAAATGCAGCTTCGCTTTTCGACATTAACTTAACAGCAGGGTCGATTGCCCTGGTCTTGCTGGTTCTGATTGCGACCACAATCGTAGCCACCCCAGCAGCGCAGGCGCAGACCGGGACCGTACTGCATAACTTCACCAACGGCAGCGACGGCGGAAGCCCTGAGGCCGGCGTCACCTTCGATCAGCAAGGCAGGATCTACGGCACGGCCTCTAACGGCGGCAGCAACGGCCAAGGCGTGGTCTATCGCCTCGTCCACGAGAGCGATGGTTGGCTCTTCTCACCAATCTACAGCTTTGGTTCACGGGGACATGATGGAAGTGATCCGGAAGCCAAGGTGATTTTTGGCCCGAATGGCGTGCTTTACGGAACAACCTACCAGGGCGGCGCCGAAAACCGTGGAACGGTTTTCAGCCTGCAACCTCCGGCAAGTGCCTGTAAGGCCTTCCTGTGCTCCTGGGTCGAAACCGTGCTCTACAGCTTTACCGGTGGCGCAGACGGGGCATATCCGCAATTTGGCGACTTGGCTTTCGACCAGGCCGGCAATATCTACGGAACCACCGGAAACGGCGGAAGTGGCACCGGCTGCGAGAGCTACGGCTGTGGCGTCGTTTTCAAACTGACTCGATCCGGCAGCGGCTGGACGGAAAGCGTGCTGTGGAATTTCACCGGCGGCAACGACGGCGCCGGTCCTCTTAGCGGCGTCATCTTCGACAGTGCGGGCAATCTCTATGGCACCACCGGTTTCGGCGGTTCAATCGGCTTCGGCACCGTGTACGAGTTGTCGCCCACGCAATCCGGATGGATCCAGACGACGCTCTATTCCTTCACCTCCAACGACTACGGCAACGGGGCCGGCGGTCTCATCATGGACGCCCAGGGCGATCTCTTCGGGATAACGGGTGATTTGCAATCTGGGGCAGCGTATGAACTGAAACCGCAAAACGGCAGTTGGTCCTTCATCCTGTTGCAAAGCTTTACTGGGCTCCTCTTCACTGGACCTCTCACGGCACCGACCTTTGACTCACAGGGAAATCTGTACGGGCCACTGCCTAACGGCGGTAGCGAGGAGAACGGCGAAATTTTCAAGCTGTTCCACGCGGGCGATCAGTGGATCTATACCCCGTTCTACCAGTTCGCCGGGAGCGATCTCGGGGCGTATCCCATCGGCGCCGTTACGTTTGACGCCAGCGGAAATATGTACGGCACCTCGTCCGCGGGAGGCACGGGCGGCGAGGGCACCGTGTGGGAGATCACGCCGTAAGCCTTCGGGTAATTGCACGATCACTTCCGAGAACAGGCGTTAGCGTAAGTTTGCGCCATCTGTTCGCGTGTTAGCAAGGGCGTGAGTGTTGTTACCAGGCGGACTACCCAACTAGTCTCCGTATGGAGGGTACCGCTCGAGCGCTCATCGAATCGTCCAACAGGAAAATCGGCAGCTAAAGGCTGAGGTCAACAAGCTAAGAGCATTCCAGCAATAGAAAAGGGCCGCACGCGGCGGCCCTGATCGGATAGTAAGGGGGGGTTAGAGCGTGGACTCGATCTCGAATCCCCAGGCTTCCAGCAGCGGCTCGGGAATGTACTTCGAGTTCTTGTTCTTCCGCGCCCATTCGCGCAGCCGGGTGGAGCGGATGTACTGGTCCGGCTGCAGTTTGAATTCCTTCACCACCTGCTCGAACTCGGTGATGGTGGGGACGACCGGGCCAATAGGCTCGGGTTTGCCCCAGTTAGGATTGCCGCGTCGTTTTGCCATGCTTGCGTTTGCTTCCTGTTCGTAGAGATGTTATGTCTGGATGACCGATGTGTCCCCAGCACTGCCTGGCCCTGCCTAACTAATTGGATTCACAAAACTTTCCAGCGATTCAGGTGCGGACCGCCGGGGGCACTGTTCCAAGAGCCGACCACGAGGGAAGGAAGTCTAAGTGAGCCAAAGGAACGCAACACTATAGCCCGGTTTTCACCGTGGTTCAAGCTAAATCGAGCCATTTGATGGCCGAATCACCCAAAAGTGGCACTACCGCGCTTAGAAGCCTTTATCTCCAATAGAATCAGACGATTGAGCTCGAAAAAGGTGAGCCGTTGCAGCCTGCCGCTACCAGCTCGGGCCGCTCATCTGTGGAAAACGGCTGGCCGTCGTGACCATTCGGCTCGGAAACGTCGAGTCCGGCTGCGGGACGCGATCCGGGGCGAAATCGACTTCGGCCCAACCAAAAACGGCGCCGCATCCCTGGGGACGAAGCGCCGCTGATTTAATCACAACTACTATGGTCCCTAGTTGATTCCGATCTGGTAGTTCTTGGAGGCAATACCGTTTACAACCACCTGAAGGTAAGTTGTACCGGTCTCAATGTCCGACGGAATGTCCACGGACGTGTACGTAGGACCGTGGTAGCCCACAGCCATACTGCTGTGGCCATGCGTCTTGCCGTAGAACACGTGTCCCGTGGCAACGTTGGTGAACCGTATGATTGGGTAGTTGGTGGCATCCTGGAAGTCGTCGCCATACGCGTTGTTCT
The DNA here is from genome assembly GCA_003135315.1 of Acidobacteriaceae bacterium. Classification (GTDB taxonomy): domain Bacteria; phylum Acidobacteriota; class Terriglobia; order Terriglobales; family Acidobacteriaceae; genus Bog-257. Next base: position 2,942 of record PLBD01000581.1, read on the forward strand.
GCGAAGCGCCGTTGAAGTTGGTGCCGTTAAGCCTAACGGTTGACCCAGGTGAAAACACCAGGTTGGACAACAGCAGCGTCGGATTCCAGCCGGTGTACGGACTTCCGGCAGAATTAAACAGTTCGACATCGTTGCTGAAGTCGGTGAACATGACCTGACCGGTGGGGAGCATCAGAAGATGCCCATAGTAGGAGGAATCGCTGGGACCATTGGGCGGGTTAGGGAGCTCCGTCAGGGTGCTGCCATTCCACTCAAACATCTGGCCGCCGGTGCCGAAGACACCGGGGCTGGCAAACATCATCACGTTGCCGTTGATTTCCAGGGCCGCCGGACCATCTGCGATATCGAAACTGTCGGGGAAATCCGGGCCTGCTGCCCAGGTGCCGCTGCTCACCGTGTAAACGCCGGTGTGGCCTGCGGCGCAAGAATTGGCGCCGGCTTGGAAGACCGTACCGCTAGGCATCAACACGGCTGGGCCAAGCTCAAAGGATGCGCTGCCCGAGCCACCGCAGTCAGCCGCCGAATCCCAATACTGCTCCGGGGTGCTTCCCTGGCTGGTCCAGGCTCCCGTGCCCGGATTGTAGGTTTCCCAGTTCTTGCCGGCAGATTCGTACTTGCCGACATAGGCATCGACGGCCAGCACGTTGCCGCCGGGCAGCAAGGTCATACCTTCTTCGTCATAGCTGTCGAACTTGCCGGAACCGGTGGAGGTCCAGGTCAAGGTTGACGCATCCAGCAGGGCAGCCGATGGCGGGCTGTCGCAGCAACTGGCCTGCATGTAGGTTCCGTTGGTCAGAATGACACTAGGGGCATCGCCGATGTTGGTCCATCCGGTGGGTGGAGTAACCGACGTCCAACTGTTGGCAACCGGATCGTAGATCGCTCCCAGTTTGGTCCAGTCGCCGTGGCCATTGTTGTACTCCCCGCCCTCTATGATGTAGCGGCCATCGGGCAGCACCACCGATCCGAAGTACAGAGGTGCGTAGCCAGAGGGCAACGAAGCTACCTGCGTCCAGGTACCGGTTGCGTATTGACCGTTGATATCCGGGGTCAACGTATACCAGTTGGACGCGCCGCTTTGTTCCTCATGAAGTAGCACCCGGCCATCGGTCAGCAGCGCCATTGCACCGAATCCGACGTTGGGTACATTTTGTACAGGTGTCCAGGATTGCGCGCTGGCTAGACTCACTGCAGCCACCGCCACTAGAGCGATTCCGAGCATTCGCAGAAGCTTCATGTTTCTCCTCAATCGTTGTTTCAGTCTTGTCTGAAGGAAGGGTGTCGATGCAGACCGTCGGCAGTCTGGGGGAGCGCCACAGTTATACATCTCGACTCAGCAACAGCTTGGGAACGTTACTCCGAATCGCTATAAGGAGTCAATCGTTTAGCGCAAAATACCGGCGCAGCCGCATTGTCCAAATCGTAAGTTCATTTTGCAGATACGGAAGGAGGTGGGGTTTGTCGATCGGGATTGCTGCCGATAGTCTGCTGCACGAAGATCCCGTCCACGCCCCTCTCTGCTGCGGGAAAATCGCGCGACAACCGCTGCGCCTCGGCCTCAGCCGATTGTGCTTGGCTGTTCTGGCCGGTTTGCCGCAGCGCGCGCGCCAGCAGCAGGTACCCAACGTCTGAGGGCTGAAGTTTCACGGCCCGCGAGAGGGCCTGAACCGCCGCTCCAGGATCGCCCGAAAGCTGCGTAACGATTCCCAAGGCGAGCCAGACCTGTCCATCCTTGGGGTTGATTTCCAGCGCCTTGCGAAAACTCTGCCTTGCCTGCGCAAACTCTCCCAGCTGTCGATACGCCGAGCCCATGCGGGCAAATGTCGTCGAACGCAGCCACAGATTTCGCTGAACTGCGTCGTCGGTGAGCGCTATGGTCCGTTGATACTGCTCAATCGCCTGCCGCGGATCGCCATGTTGCTGGTCATACGCGCCGATCGACATGTAGGCCGAAGGATCCGACGGATTCATTTCCCTTGCGGCTTCCAGATGAGGCAGGGCTGCGTCAGACTGTCCCTGGTCCATCAGCATGGAACCGACGATGTTCTCCGCGAAGTAGTTGCCGCGTGTGACCTCCAGCGCGTGCGACCAAAGCGTCAGGTTGTCGCTCCAGAACCCGACCTGGCGGTAGGTGACGGCCCCCAGCACAAGTAACACTGCAAGACTGGCGCTACGCAGCCAGACGGGTGAAAGGTGCCGCTGTTCAGCCAAGTCGGCTACGCCCCAGGAGACCAAAATGAACAACCCTATAAACGAAATGTAGGCGTAACGGTCGGCCATCGCCTGGCGGTTGACCTGCACCAGGCCGATCATGGGCACCAGGGTCCCAAGGAACCAAAGCCAGCCCACCAGGAGATAGCGACGACGACGAAGCGCAATTGTGAACCAGGAAATTGCTAGCAAAACCGCGAGGGCCGCAAAGACCTGCCACGCCCGGAGGGAGGTCCCGGGATGAGGGTAGAAGAGCGCCAGATTAGACGGCCAAAATGCCTTTCCCAGATACCGGACGTAGGAAACAATGGCATTGCCCAGACGAATGGAAAAGGACATGCTCTTGTCGACATCAATGCCGCCAATCGCCAGTTGTGACTTCACGGTGATGACCGCGCTGGCCGCAGCCAGCGCGAATAGCGGCAACTTCTCCGCGACTAGAAGCGACAAACTTTTTTCAGGGAATGGGGTGCTTGTCTGCGTTTCCGGCGTCGCACTCGCGGGGAACATCCGTTGCAGCGGCCAATAGTCCCACAGGAGCAGCACGAAGGGCAGTGTGATCACTTGGGGCTTGGCCATTAGCCCCAGCGCGAAAAGTGTCGCCACCACAACGTAGCGTCCGGCCTGCGGCTTACGCGCATACCAACGATAGGCAGCCAGGGCGAGCAGGAAGAACAACATGCTGAGCAGGTTCTTGCGTTCAGAAATCCAGGCTACAGACTCGACATTGATGGGATGCAATGCAAATAGCGCAGCCACCATCGCACTGCGGCCCGTAAATCCCGTAGCTCGCTGCAACACCCAGAACAAGAGCACAACGTTCAGAACGTGCAGGAACAGGTTTTCGTCGTGCGGACCGGATGGATCGAAGCCAAAAAGCTGCGTGTCCAAGGCGTGGGAAAGCCAAGCCAGAGGATGCCAGTCAGGTACGTCGGGAGTGACCGAGCCAAAAGACGTGAATGTCCATTTAACGGTGTCCCAACTCAAGCCGGCGCGGACATGCGGGTTTGAAAAAACATAGGGACCATCGTCGAAGTTGGCAAAGGGATGAGTGTGGACCGGATAATACACAGCAATCGTGGCCACAACCAAAAGAAGCCCAAACCACAGGATCCAGTTAGTGCGCCGGACGACTTCAGACGCTGCTTTGCGGTCATGACGCGCTGCGGATCGAGGGCGCGGCTTTGCGGTGGGAGAAGACTTCACAAGAGAGGCTGGTCCTCAGGAATTTACTTCTTGATGGCGAGAACAGCAGGTATTTTACACCGTATGCAAAACAACGGCGCCGCATCCCTGGGGACGAGGCGCCGTCTGTAACCAGAACTACTACAGATCCCTAGTTGATTCCGATCTGGTAGTTCTTGGAGGCAATACCGTTTACAACCACCTGAAGGTAGGTTGTGCCGGTTTCAATGTCCGTCGGAATGTCCACGGACGTGTACGTAGGACCGTGGTATCCCACAGCCATCGTGCTGTGGCCATGCGTCCGGCCATAGAACACGTGTCCCGTGGCAACGTTGGTGAACCGTACGATTGGGTAGTTGGTGGCATCCTGGAAGTCGTCGCCGTAAGCGTTGTTCTGCGAAGCGCCGTTGAAGTTGGTGCCGTTAAGCCTAACGGTTGACCCAGGTGAGAACACCAGGTTGGACAACAGTAGCGTTGGATTCCAGCCGGTGTACGGACTTCCAGCAGAGCTAAACAGTTCGACATCGTTGCTGAAGTCGGTGAACAGGACCTGGCCGGTGGGGAGCATCATAAGATGCCCATAGTAGGAGGAGTCGCCAGAGCCGTTGGGCGGGTTAGGGAGCTCCGTCAGGGTGCTGCCATTCCACTCAAACATCTGGCCGCCGGTGCCGCCAAATCCCGGGCTGGCAAACATCATCACGTTGCCATTGATTTCCAGGGCTGCCGGACCATCTGCGATATCGAAACTGCCGGGGAAATCCGGACCCTCAGCCCAGGAGTTTGAGCTGACGGTATAAATTCCCGTGTGGCCGGCACCGCAACTGTTGGCGCCGGTTTGGTAGACCGTACCGTTCGGCATCAACACCGCGGGACCAAGCTCGTAGGTGGCACGGCCCTCGCCGCCGCAGCCAGCCGCCGAATCCCAATACTGCTCCGGGGTGCTTCCCTGGCTGGTCCAGGCTCCCGTGCCCGGATTGTAGGTTTCCCAATTCTTGCCGGCTGAGTTGTACTGGAAAACGTAAGCATCGACGTCCAGCACGCTGCCGCCGGGCAACTTGGTCATACCTTCTTCGTCGTAGATGTCGAACTTGCCGGAACCGGTCGAGGTCCAGGCTAAGGTCGACGGATTCAACAAAGCCGCCTGCTTCTGCGTGTCGCAGCAGCTGCTCTGCATGTAGGTTCCGTTGTCCAGAATGACGCTTGGAGAATCGCCGATGGAGTTCCATCCGCTAGGCGGACTGACCGCCGTCCATTTGTTGGCAACGGGATCATAGATAGCGCCCTTGGTGGTCCAGGCGTCGCTGCCTTCGTTGTATTCTCCACCTTCCGCGATGTACCGGCCATCGGGCAATACGGCGGAGCCGAAATACAGCGGGCCGTAACCGGAAGGCATCGTCGCGACCTGGGTCCACGTGCCCGTCGCGTAGTTGCCGTTAATGTCCGGGGTCAACGTCCACCAGTTACCCCAGGTTCCAGAGTTGCCGCTCTCGTCGTGAACCAGAACCCGGCCGTCGGTGAGCAACGCCATGGCTCCGGCGCCGATGTTCGGCACATTTTGTACAGGTGTCCAGGATTGCGCGCTGGCTAGACCCACTGCAGCCACCGCCACCAGGGCGATTCCGAGCATTCGCAAAAGCTTCATGTTTCTCCTCAATAGTTGTTTCTGTCTTGTCTGAAGGAAGGGTGTCGATGCAGACCGTCGGCAGTCGAGGGGAGCGCCGCAGTTATACATCTCGACTCAGCAACAGCTTGGGAAAGGTACTCCGAATCGCTATAAGAAGTCAATCGTTTAGCGCGAAATACTAGTTGAAGTAGTTTTGTCCGGATCATGCATTGATATTTCGAAATGGAAGCAGGCGAGGCTTGTAGCCAGAAGCAGACACAGGAGTTAGGTTACGGGCATCTCCAAGCAGAACCCCGCGCACCGCTAACGGCGACGCTGGTCGCCGCGAGCGTTGACGAAACTTTTACAAACCAGGCGGAGGAACGCCCTTCAAAAAGGGCCAAAAGGGAGCGAGTGTGGCCACAAGGTATTTCGCGCGACGGCCTGCGCGCGACAACAACGAACTACGTAAGTTCGCCGGCTATGATGCTGAACAAGCTATTGATCGATTTTGACAGCTTACCCATGCCAGAGAGGGCACCGAGGGCAACGATCAACGCGATTAGCCCGTACTCGATCAAGTCTTGGCCAGATTCTTCCTTGTGAAGGTCCATCAATATTCTGATCATTGGGAGATCTCCTAATAGTTTCCGTTCGGCGCAATCAGGTCGAAAACTTTCCCCCGAACCGCAAGGCCTCGGAAATGGGGTGGCTCAAACGCGCTGAATTTTGTTACCACGCTAGCACTGATACGCGCTGATTCNNCGCCCTCCACAAATATAGTACCTTTGCGGTACTATATATAATCTAACGCAGTGAGAGATCCCAAGCCATGATCCGGCTCGCCAAACTTACCGATTACGGACTGGTGCTGATGACCATCATCGCCAGAGATCACGCAGCCTCCGTGCATACTGCACGCGACTTGGCGGCGCAATCGCGCCTGCCGCTGCCAACGGTGAGCAAGGTCCTGAAGCAGCTTCTACAAAGCGAGTTGCTGGTGTCGCATCGTGGCATCAAGGGCGGGTACAGCCTGGCTAAGGAGTCGGCGGAAATTTCCGTAGCTGAAATCGTCACTGCGATAGAGGGACCGATCGCGCTGACCGAATGCAGCACTGACGTTACCGGGCTATGCGACTTGGAGCGCTCCTGCCCCATCAAGCGCAATCAGCAAGTCATCAGCCAGGTAGTGCGCGGCGCCCTCGAGAAGGTGACGCTTTTCGATTTGATCCAACCCATGCAGTTGAGTGCAATCCAAGGTGACCAAGGCAAGCTGGTGACGACCATCGGTTATTCATCCGGGAGAGTTCAATGAGTTCGAACACTAACGTAATTCGAGATCTGGCGGAGCGAGAGTACAAGTGGGGATTCGTTACCGATATTGAGGAAGAGCGCGTCCCCAAAGGGCTGAATGAGGAAACCGTCCGCCTGATCTCGGCCAAGAAGAACGAGCCTGAGTTCATGCTGCAGTGGCGGCTGAAGGCCTATCGCTATTGGGCCGCGCAGGAGCAGAAGCAGGCCGAGCCCACGTGGGCCAACATCAAGTACCCCCCGATTGACTATCAGGGCATCACCTATTATTCGGCGCCCAAGCAAAAGCCAAGCTTGACCAGTCTGGATGAGTTGGATCCAGAGATCCTACGCACCTACGAGAAGCTGGGAATTCCTCTAGCTGAGCAGAAGATGCTCGCGGGCGTCGCGGTTGACGCGGTCTTCGACAGCGTGTCGGTCGCCACGACTTTCAAGGCAAAGCTGTCCGAAGTAGGAGTTATTTTTTGTTCCTTCTCGGAAGCGGTGCAGAAGCACCCTGACCTGATCAAGCAGTATCTCGGCTCGGTCGTGCCGTATACGGACAACTTTTTCGCCGCGCTGAATGCGGCGGTCTTCACCGACGGATCGTTTGTTTATGTGCCGAAGGGCGTGCGCTGCCCCATGGAGCTCTCGACCTACTTCCGCATCAACGCCGCCGAGACCGGCCAGTTTGAGCGCACGCTGATCGTCGCCGACGAAGGCGCGTCTGTCAGCTATCTGGAAGGTTGCACTGCGCCGATTCGCGACGAAAATCAGTTGCACGCCGCCGTGGTTGAACTGGTCGCGCTGGACAACGCGCAGATTAAGTATTCGACGGTGCAGAACTGGTATCCCGGCGACAAGAACGGGAAGGGCGGGATCTACAATTTCGTCACCAAGCGCGGAGCGTGCCGGGGTGTGAACTCGAAGATTTCGTGGACGCAGGTGGAGACCGGATCGGC
>PLBD01000231.1 GCA_003135315.1 Acidobacteriaceae bacterium
TTCAAGATGATTGGCGAAATCACAACCAAACCGTCCCGGACAAAACGACGAGCGAAACGCCCGCTCCTCTCGCGGTCCAGAAACCGGTTCGTGGGAGCCGACACGCCTTTTCAAGAATTGTGTCAAGAAATTTCACTAATTCCGTCAACCTACAGATGTCCTAATCTAAGTTTTTCCCACAGGGTTATTTCGGGTGGATTTTAAATCAGGACGCTACCGAGCTCTCGGAACCTCGCCTCAACCGGGCCTTCGACGGTACACTGTTGAACATTCTCGCCGGACAAGGATGGGGAGCGCATGTTCGAACGCTATACCGGGAGCGGCCGTCGCGCGATTTTTTTTGCGCGCTACGAAGCCAGCCAATACGGCAACCCTTACCCCGAGCCGGAGCACCTGCTGCTCGCGGTCTTGCGGGCGGACCAGGCGCTTACAGAGAGGTTCATCAAGAACGCGACCCTGGCTGACATCCGCAAGCAGATCGAGGAGCGCACGGAAATTCGCCCCAAGACGTCAACCAGTGTCGATCTCCCCTTGAATGATGCCAGCAAGCGCGTCCTGTCGTACGCCGCCGAAGAGGCCGAGCGGCTTGGGCATAAGAACATCGGTACGCCGCACTTGCTGCTCGGTTTGTTGCGCGAGGAAGAGAGTCTTGCCGCAGAGATCCTGCGCGCCAACGGTCTCGATCCCGACACTTTCCGTGAAGCGATCGGAAGCTTCGAGTTTGCTCCGCAGGAGCCGATTTCGCCGAAGCGAGACTTCTCCGTGGTAAGGATCATCTCGAATCCAGCGGGCGCCGAGATCGAAATAGACGGAAAGTTCGTGGGGCATACTCCCGCCGAGCTGCCGCTTGCGGCTGGCGAATGGAACCTACACATTACCAAGACGGGCTTTTTACCGTGGGAGCGAAAGCTGCTGGTCCTGCCTTCCGCCAGGCAAAACATAGCCGCCGATCTGGTGAAAGGCGGTTAAGGCCGGGGGCATCCCCGTCCGCGCATCTGCGGACAGGTCAGACAATACTCGAGAGATACGCAGTGTTTCGTATGCCGTCCCTCCAGGACTCGCAATCGTCTTCCTCGGTACCCAGCGTTGAAACGCTGGGCTTAGATAGGCTGTCCCCTGCGGGGACGGGGACCTGCTTGACCAACGGTCTGGAAGGCTACTACGGTGCAGACGATTCCGGCTCCCACTCATTCGAAACCCGCGAATGAGTGGGGCACCCGCGACCGCATGTGCGGACCGGATGGGAGCACGAGGGGAAGAGTGTCGCCGGCTGAAGCCGGCTCGGGGGTCTATAACTCAGCTTACCCAGGGCTTACGCCCTGGGCTAGTGTTGTTTCGCCCTCCGGGCTTGGCCATCGCGAATTGACCCGCTCAAGCTCTGCTTGAACGAGGCACCCGCACGTGGAGCATCACCGCGCACGACTCCCACTCATTCGAAACCGGCGAATGAGTAGGGCACCCGCTCGACCGTCCCCCGATCCCACCCTGTCCGCAAAGGAGGCGGACAAGGGTGGGGCACCCGATACAGAGCTCTCCGGTACAAGATCACAGCCCTGTCAGATGGGCTATCTATCTATAAATAAATGGGATAGGTTGTCGTTTAGCAAAAGCGAACGCGAGATCGCTTTCGTGTTCCACGTGGAACATTTTCTTGAGCCGGAGAGCTGAAGCGGCGGCGGCGAAAAGTCGGGAAGAAGATCCTTCGGCGACTGAGGCCGTCTCGTGATGACAAAAGGTGGAGGACCGCGACGGCGCAGCGGTTCGGCCATTCCGTAACTGACAACTTTTCGCGCCGCTGTGTAAACTTCTCTTGCCTCCTCATGTCGCGATTCTTTCTGCATTTCCGGATGGCGCTGTGGCGCGCTTTTCAGCACGACGCCTTCGCCGTCGCCAAAGGGGCGGCGTTCTCCGCGATCCTCACGCTGTTTCCGGCGGTCCTGGTGTTGGCGTCGATCCTCTCCGCTTCGCACACTACCGAGAAACTTTTCGGCGAAGTCAGTCACGCTCTCGGACGCATTCTTCCCGAAGGCACCCGATCCGCAGTGCTGCAGTACTTCACCGGAACCAATCCGATTCGGTTGAAGTCGCTTCTGACGGTCATCGCCGTCACACTGTGGACCGGATCGGGCGTGATGATCTCCTGGATGGAAGGCTTCCGCAATGCTTATCAGATGCCGAAGGTCTGGGGTCTGGTGAAGGAGCGGCTGATCGCCTTCCTGTTGGTCATCCTTGCAGGAGTGCCTCTGGTGTTCGCGTCGTTCCTTCTGGTGTTCGGCAGCCAGATCGAGCAGTGGATCATCTATCGTGTGGGCCACGAGCTGGGGCCCTACATTCTCGGGCTGTGGACGGCGCTGCGCTGGATCATCGCCGCGCTCACCAGCATCGCGGTGATCGGTCTCATCTACCATCACGGCGTTCCGCGGACGCAACCCTGGCATCGCGTCCTGCCGGGCTCCGTGCTGGCGACGGTGTTGTGGTTCGTCTCCACCGTGATCTTCGGAGTTTATCTGCGCCGCTTCGCCAACTACGATGTCATCTACGGCTCCGTCGCAACCGCCATCGCGCTGATGAGCTGGCTTTATCTGGTCTCGATGGCGATCCTCGTCGGAGCGGAATTCAACGCAGTGCGGTATCCGCGGTTCCTCTTCGGAGCGCATTCCGAGATTGTGTCGCCGCAGAAGCGCGCTTCGGCAAGTTGATCGGCAAGACTTAATGATCAGCCCCACGCATGACAATCCGTTCAGCACCACCCATCCGGCGCAACGCCGCGCCAAGATTGTTTGCACGATCGGTCCGTCCTGCAATTCGGAAGAGATGATCCGGCAGTTGATGCAGAGCGGGATGGACGTT
>PLBD01000383.1 GCA_003135315.1 Acidobacteriaceae bacterium
CACGAGCAGAAGGCCCAAGCAGCTGCGAGCATTCACGGTCCGAATAGCCTTCCAATATCGATAGGACGAAAACGAAACGCTCGAAGTTCTTGAGACGCATTACGGCTTGCAATGCGGGGTTGAGTCCCAGGTTCCCACTCACGGGTTGCTTATCGCCATCGATTGCGGGTCGCAGCATTGCAATCGCATTGTGCACAAGCACGTGCCGCGTCCAGCCGTATGTCCACTCCCTAACGGTGGGATTAATGCTCATACAATCCTCCAAACTGGAAACGAAGCAAGACTCTGCCGAATCTGCGTCCGCTGTGAGCATCAAGGAAAGGAGGAAAAGACTCTTCATGTGCCCCTTGAATAACCTGGAAAGGACACTTTGGAGAGGAATGTCCGTCAGTTTGTATAAATCGCTATAGTTTGGCCGCAGCATCTTCGCCCCCAGTCTGGCTGGCATAGCTGATTCAAATCAACTGTCAGCCCTGTATCAAGTTTGTGGGCATTTGCCAGAACCATCGTAAGACTTGCACGGCCATTGCCAAACAGTGCCAGCAACTATCCTTCTCACGGTTCTTTCACCTCCGGTATTTGTGAGGAATTACCGCTTATCACTGACTTCAGGCACGGCCTAATTCACCCCCGCAACGCAGACCCCAACCGAACATTTCTTGCGGACCGAATGAGGGCGTATCGACCTAATAAGGGCAGCTTCGCGGGCCGGCCCAACGCCGTTAACACGAGCTTCTGCGCTGTCTGACTTCCCGACCCAAGCTTATGCAGGAAGGATGGTTGCAACTCTCTAGCAAGGCTCGCGATTTCTGGTATTGCGGCCATGGCGCGGACGGAAACTGAAGTGCTTGTACAAAATGTCGGTTAAGAAATCGGCGGGTGAATGCGGATTCCTTTTGCATGGAGGGGCAGCATATGGCAATAAAGCACGCCTGTTTCATTGCTGTTTTGAGCTCATTGGTCTTCTTAAGCTTGACGACAGACGCAAGAGCCCAAAATCCAAGAACGGCACACGCGGCCATTCCATTTGAGTTCTGGGTTGAAGGTATCTGCCTTCCCGCTGGAGACTACATCATCCAGCCTGTCGAATCGACGTCATACTTGTTGTTCCGGAGCACGGACGGGAAGAGCGCCGCTGCTGTTTTTGCGCTTCCCGTGGATGAAGATTCAGCCAGGGGAGCCGATTCCATACTCATTTTCCGACTCGAAAAGGGCAGGCATTACTTGTATGGAGGCTGGGGACCATTTGGCAGGCGCGTGGTGGCTGTAGAGTCGGGTTGGGCCGCTCCATCAGAAGCAGCCAGAATAGAAGTACCCATTACATTTACGCAAGCAAGCCGCCAATGAGTTTCCTGCAGGGACGCCAACCGTGCGTTTCTCCGAGATCCTTCAATAGAGCGGTTGCTGGACAAGACGAGGCACTCGTGACGCCCTCCTTACAACTGACATATCCCGGCGTGCTCCTTGCGGTTTTTGCCCAACAACTCTGCCTGCCAATTCCGTCTGTGGTTTTCCTGATGGCTGCAGGTGCTCTTTCGGCGCGTGGTGAAATGCGAACCACCATCATTGTCTTTCTGGGTGTTTCGGGTTGTCTGGCAGCGGATGGGATATGGTTCTGGTTTGGCCGGCGTTGGGGATCTCAGAGCCTGCGGCTACTCTGCCGCTTGACTGCCGATCCGCGAAGATGCTCTGAGAACGCGCATGAAAAGTTCCGCCGTTATGGTCTCCCTGTGTTGTGTGTAGCCAAGTTTCTTCCCGGACTGGATCTTGTTATGCCGCCACTTGTCGGCGCGGAAGGGGTCTCGCTTACGGGTTTCCTTGCCCTTGATACGTTAGGTGGGTTCCTTTGGTCGGGCTTCTACGTAGGACTGGGCTATCTCTTCTCCCAGCAATTGGAGGTTGCAATCCATTGGGCCCAGCATTTTGGGACGGCCCTCGGTATAGCGATTGGGCTTCCGATTTTCCTCTACGCCGGCTGGCGGGCCCTGGCGCTGATGCGAATGATTCGTCGTCTACGGCTGCGCCGCGTTAGTCCGGCACTGCTCGCCCGCAAACTGAAATCCAATAGAAAGGTCGCAGTGCTTGACCTGTTGGACTTCGAAGCAGAGACCGACGGCGGAAGTTCGGAGGCTATTCCGGGTGCATTTAGGGTAGATCCCTCTCGTTTGCGGAAGTCTCCACATGTCACCGTTCCGGAGGGTGTCGACATCGTTCTCTATTCTTCCTCGGGAGGCGATACGGTAAGCGCGCGAGCAGCCGTGTCATTGAAGCGGATAGGAGTTGATAATGTATGGGTTCTCCAAGGTGGACTCAAGGCGTGGCGTGAACAGGGTTTCCCTGTTTCTCAATGCCCGGAAATGCCCGAAGTGTTTGCCAAGCGTGTTGGAGTTGAATTGCCAGAAGCTGCCAGTAGCTCGGATTAGGGCAGCGCGAAGAGTGGTCGCATTGTCGGGAGTTAGTTGGTGCTGGGGTTTCTGAGTGCTACCCAGCCTGGAACGTGGCTGTCGAAACTGTATTAGTGGTCCACTAGCTTAATTATCCCATTGAGGTCGGAGAAGCTCCTCTGGCCGAACTTTCCAAAATAATCAGATAGGTTCCAGGCTTTGGTCCGCCTGCTTGTCATGTCTGGCGACCACTGCGCTGCCCTTTCGAGGGCACTGTCTCGATACGGGCACATCTTCAAGGTAGCCGTTAAAGAGTAAGTGCCTAGAAAGATAGAGTTGACACTAGGAAGCTTTGGCGACATGAATGCAGTTTCATACGCTTGGAAAAGGTGCGATGAAGAAGCTGGCCCAATTAGCTAAGCCCTATCGAGTAGAAAATGGCATGCATTTCCGTCTCCAGGATTTCGATCCTAGGGATACGGGCGAGATCAGTTCGAAGCAGCAAGCCGCGGTGGACTTGCAACGAGGTGTTGACCAGTTGCGCGNNTACTCCTTCAAGGCGCCATCCGGACTAGAGTCGAACCACGATTATTTGTGGCGGACCACCTTGCGCCTACCTGAGTGCGGCCGCATTGGGATATTCAACCGCTCGTATTACGAAGAGGTGTTGGTCGTAAGGGTGCATGAGGCATTGTTGAAAGAGCGGAAGATCCCGCTATCGCTAATCGGCAAGCATATCTGGAAACAGCGCTTCGAGGACATTTGCGGTTTTGAGCGCTATCTCAGTCACAATGGCATCGTGATCCGCAAGTTCTTCCTGCATCTGTCCAAGGCCGAGCAATGCAAGCGGTTCCTGGCACGGCTGGAAGAGCCAGAGAAACACT
>PLBD01000555.1 GCA_003135315.1 Acidobacteriaceae bacterium
CATGAAGATGCCGGCGTCCGACGCCTCCACCGGTTTCAGGCTGCCTTTGATCGCGCCTTGCTTGTGCTTGGTTGCATCGCCGAAGTCGGAGAAAAGAATATTGCTGACCGAGCGGTTCATGGCTTTCGCCATCAAGAGCGTGAGTAGCGTTCCCGCGGCGCCCACGACCATGCCTGCGATCATCAGCGCGGGGTTTTGAATGACGTAGCCGTCAAAGCCGACCGCGAGCCCCGTGGCCGCATTGTAGATGGAGATGACCACCGGCATGTCCGCGCCACCGATCGGCAGGGTCACCATAATCCCGACCAGCAACGTAAGCCCAAAGAGGATGCAGAGGAGTGTCGGCATGGGCAGCAATGCGGCCCCGCCGCCATTTTTCAGGAAGACGATGTAACCAGCCACGATGAACGCAACCAATAGCACCGCGGCATTCAGGAATCGCTGTCCAGAAAAGCGCAAGGGCTTCTTCATGACTCCGTCCAGCTTGGCCCACGCAATCGTGGAGCCGGAGAAGGAGATCGCACCGATTAAGCCACCGAAAAGCGCGAGCACAAGTTGCGCGGTTCCATGCGTATTATTTCCGTACAGCTCTGAAGCTGCAATTGCTCCAGCAGCTCCACCGCCCAAGCCGTTGAAGAGAGCAACTGTCTGGGGCATCTGCGTGACGGAAGCGGCACTCCCCCTGCGCCAGGCAATCGATCCGCCCACAGCGAGTGCGATGACCGCGAGGATGGTATTTGTGAGCAGATGCGGTTTTGCGGATGCATCCACCGTGAAGACAGCCATGAGATTAGCGAGAATGACCACCAGCATTCCGACGCCTGCCGTATTGATCCCGGAGCGCGCGGTGGCGGGCGAAGACATGCGCTTCAGCCCGAGCATGAAAAGGAGAGCCGCGATCAGATCGGCGGCTCCAGTAGTCAGGTTCGCGAGAGTGATCAACATTTCATACCTTCTTCAACGCGGGTTTCTGGGAATTGCTGGTCTTGAACATGGCCAACATATGGTCTGTCACCACATATCCGCCGGCGACGTTGGCTGCGCCCATCAGAACCGCGGCGAATCCGATGGCCTGCTCCGTTATGTTGCTGGAGTTGAGCAGCGTGTATAGCGCGCCCACCACGACGACGCCATGCACGAAGTTCGAACCTGACATCAGTGGCGTGTGGAGAATGGCCGGAACGTTGCCAATGACGACCCAGCCGGCAAACGCAGCCAGCATAAACACGTACAGAGCCGCAAGACCTGTTATGGATAGTTGATAGTTCATGGGAGATTCCTTTTCACTCTCGGCTCAGGCAGCTTTCGTTGGCGCTGCCTTGGCGGGGGGTATGATTACTTTGCCGTCGTGAGTCAACGCGGTTTTGGCGATGACCTCGTCGGTCCAGTCAATCGTGATGATGTTGTCCTTGAGCATCAGCTTCAGCAGGTTGTACTGATTCTTTGCCAGGAGTGTGCTGGCATCCTCCGCCAGCAAGGATGGAACGTTCAGCGGAGCGACGATGGTTGCTGGTCCCACTCTTGTGGTCTTGCCGGGTTGTGTGTCTTCGCAGTTACCGCCGCCTTCCGCCGACAAGTCGACGATTACCGATCCGGTCTTCATTCCCTTCACCTGCGCGCTGCTAATCATCTTCGGACTGGGCTTCCCGGGAATTGCGGCGGTGGTAATAATCAGGTCGGATTCCTGAATGTGCTTGGTCAGAACACTCGCCACCTTGACCTTCTCCTCCGCCGTGAGTTCCCGCGCATAACCGCCGGTTCCGGTGGCATCGACGCCGGTATCTACAAACGTTCCCCCGAGCGACAGCACCTGGTCTTTGGTATCCGGACGAATGTCATAGCCTTCGACCGCCGCGCCCAGGCGTTGCGCGGTTGCGACGGCCTCAAGGCCGGCGACTCCGAGTCCCATGACCAGCACATGCGCGGGACCAATCGCCCCCGCGGCAGTGGTGATTTTCGGCAGAACCCGGGTCAGGTGCGTTGCGCCCAGCTCAACCGAGTAATAACCCGCCAAAGCGGACTGGCTTGACAGGGCATCCATCGATTGAGCACGGCTAATGCGGGGAATACGTTCCATCGCGAAACAGGTGATCTTCTTTTCGAGAAGCTTGGCGATCATTGCCGCTTGATGCTCCGCATAAACGAAGCAAATCAGAATGGAGCCGGGCTGCATTGCCGCGACCAGCTCTGCGCCCGGTGGCTGCACCGCCATGACAACGTCGGCGGCAGCCACCAGTTGGGCGCGATCCATGATGAAAACCACGTCTTTGTAGGCGCTATCGGGAAAGCTACTGGCGTCGCCAGCACCGGGCTCCATATGCAGCCTTGCACCCAGTTTCGTGAGCCGGGACGTAATCTCAGGAACCAGAGCGACACGACGTTCGTCGGGTAGCGTTTCGTGTAGGACTGCAAGATTGACGTACATTTGTAATCCTCCTTGTTAGACCAGCGGAGCGGGCATGTTATGAGTGCGCACCAGCTTCTTGTTCACGAATTCCTGGATGCCCATGTTGCCGAGCTCGCGGCCGTAGCCCGAGTCTTTAATTCCGCCAAAGGGCAGTTCAGCGTCAGACCAGTCGATGTTATTGATGAACATCATGCCCGTTTCGACGGCGGTCGCCACGCGCTTGCCACGAGCAACATCCTTGGTGAATACAGAGCCGCCCAGACCGAAGTCCGAGTCATTGGCAAGTGCAACGGCGGCTGCTTCATCCTTGACGCGGAAGAACATCGCTACAGGGCCAAAGAACTCATCTCGAAACGCTGGGTTATCGGGTTTTACGTCGGTCAAGATGGTCGCTTCCATGAAGGAGCCGGTCCGGTCAAGGCGCTTCCCGCCAAGGGCAACCTTCGCGCCGTGTTTCACCGCCGCATCCACCTGTTTGAGCAGAGCCACGAGAGCGGATTCGGTGGACAAAGGACCGTGGGTTGTCTTTTCATCCATCGGATCGCCGGGTTTCAACGCTTGCAGGGCGCTTTTAAACTGAGCCAGGAACTTGTCGGCGATCTCTTCGACGACAATGAACCTCTTCGATGCGCAGCAGGTCTGCCCGGCGTTGTACATGCGTCCCCAGACAGCCCAGGGAATGGTTTTCTCAAGATCGGCATCTTCTAGGACGATGAAGGCATCGCTGCCGCCCAGTTCCATCGAAGAAACCTTGAGATTTGTTCCAGCCCTGGCGGAAATACTGCGGCCTGCGGCCACACTGCCAGTGAGCGCAACGCCTTTGATGCGCGGATCGTCAATGACTTTGTCGGATTGCTCATGAGAGATCAACAGGTTTGTGTAAAGGCCTTCCGGTGCGCCCGCGTCGATCCATAGCTTTTCGAACTCAATCGCGCACTGCGGAACACAGCCTGCATGCTTCACGAGCAAAGTGTTTCCCGCCATCAGGTGTGGTCCGGCAACCCGGGCTAACTGATAGTAGGGAAAATTCCAAGGTTCTACGGCGAAGATTACGCCGATCGGGCTGCTTTCCA
>PLBD01000510.1 GCA_003135315.1 Acidobacteriaceae bacterium
AGGCTGCCATACACTTCATCGGTGCTGACGTGCACAAAGCGCGGCACACCCGCCGCGCGGCACGCTTGCAGCATGTTGTAGGTGCCCTCTACGTTGGTCCGAACGAAGGCCGAGGCATCCTCGATGCTGCGGTCCACGTGGCTCTCGGCGGCAAAGTGAATCACCGCATCGCAGCCGCGCAGGTGGTCAAGCACGCCGCGATCGCAGATATCCATCTGCACAAACGCGCAGCGGCCCTCGCTCAGTTCCGGCTCCAGGTTCTTGAGATTGCCCGCGTAGGTCAGTTTGTCGAGCACTACCAACTTCCAGTCGGGGTGCTTGGCCAGCATCTGATGAACAAAATTCGAGCCAATAAATCCCGCGCCGCCCGTGACCATTAATTTCATGCGCCACGCACCTGAACCGTTTCTTCCGCATTCGCGTTGCGCAGAACCTTCTCGCGGACCATGTTGCTGGCATGCCAAAGCGATTCAAATGTGCCGGCATCCGTCCACCAGCCATTCAGCATGCCGTGGTGCAGCGAGCCTTCTTCGATGTAGCTGTTGTTAACGTCGGTGATCTCGTACTCGCCACGTCCCGAGGGTTTCAGCCTGCGAATGCGATCGAAGACCGTGGCATCGTAGAAATAAACGCCGATTACCGCAAACGACGAGAGCGGCTCGGTTGGTTTTTCTTCGATGCGGATGATACGCCCGCTTTCGAACACGGGCACGCCGAAGCGCTCCGGATCGGTGACTTCCTTCAGCATTACCATCGCGCCCTGCTCAAGCTTCTCGAACTTCGTCGCCGTTTCGCGGATATCGCCTTCAATGATGTTGTCGCCGAGCACGACGCAGATCTTGTCGCCCTTGGCCCACGGCTCGGCCAGGCGCAGGGCATCGGCGATGCCGCCCTCGCCCTCCTGATACGCGAAGCTGAGCTGCTGCAGTCCGAACTCCTTGCCATTTTGCAGCAGGCGCAGAAAATCGCCGGCATTGTGGCCGCCGGTGACGATGAGGATGTCGCGAATGCCGGCGTCCACCAGGATCTGCAGCGGGTAGAAGATCATCGGTTTGTCGTAAACCGGGAGGAGGTGCTTGTTGGTAACGCGGGTGAGCGGGTACAGACGCGAGCCAATACCGCCTGCCAGGACTATGCCCTTCATAGGTCTCCGTTCAATGGTAGCGAACAGTGCGAGCTACAGGTTCTGCCGGCGCTTCCGTCTTGGAAGTGCGCTGCCGTAGCGCAAGAGGAATGAACTGTTCATCAGCTGGTAACACACGATTATCAGCGAATCGCATCCTGCAAGGCAAGCCGCAATTGCGCCCGCCAGTCCGGCAGCGCGATGCCGAACGCCGCCTGTATCTTTGCATTGGAGAGCACCGAATTACGCGGCCTGCGAGCCGGGGTTTGATATTGCTCGGTGGTAATGGCGACCACGCGTTTGGCCTTCAGCTCGCCGCCGAACTCGCCTGTCTCGGCAGGCCACGCGAGCAGGTCCTCGTAGTCTTCAAGAATGGCTTGCGCGAACCCCGCCCACGACGTTGTCCCCAATGCCGTGAGGTGAAACAGGCCGCTCTGCCACGAACTTGTAGCGGACTTCCGCTCAAGCAAGCGGGCGAGAATGATCGTAGTGGATTCGGCCAGGCCGCGGGCCCACGTCGGCGCACCATATTGGTCGCCGACCATCCGCAGCTCTTCTTTTTCGCGGGCCAGACGAAGCACGGTACGCAGGAAGTTCTTGCCCCGAATGTCATAAACCCAGGTTGTTCGCAGAATAATGTGTGCGCAACCGGTGGCCATGATCGCCCGGTCGCCGGCGAGTTTGGTCTCCCCATAGACGCTCAGAGGCCCGGTGGCATCGCTCTCTTCGTACGGGGACGGTTTACTGCCCTCATACACGTAATCGGTGGAGTAGTGGACCAGCAGCGCGCCGGTGCGCGCGCATTCCTTGGCGATTTGCTCCGGAGCGGCTACGTTGATGGCGCGCGCCAGTTCCGGTTCGCTCTCGGCTTTGTCGACGGCGGTGTAAGCGGCGGTATTCACGACGATGTCCGGCGCGAAGTCGCGAACCGTGCGGGACACGGCATCCAAGTCGGTCAAGTCCACTTGTTCGATATCGATCGCCATCACTTCGCCCATAGGAGCAAGAGTGCGCTGGAGGTGCCATCCAACCTGGCCATTCGCGCCGGTTACGAGCAGCTTCAGACTCATGGCTGATACCTCGGCAACTGATCGTGAGCGATCTGGGCTAGCGGGAGGTAGCGCATATCTTTCTCCGAGAGAATGGGCGACGGCGTGTCCCAATCGATGCCAATATCGGGATCGTTCCACAGCACGCCCCGATCGTCGGCGGCGTCAAAGTAGTCGCTGCACTTGTAGAGGAAGTCGGCACTCTCCGACCGCACCACGAAGCCGTGCGCGAAGCCCTTAGGGACGTAAAGCTGCGCATGGTTCTCTCCCGACAACACCACACTTACCCACTTGCCGACGTGCGGCGAGCCCAGGCGGACGTCCACGGCGATATCGAGGACCTCGCCCCGCGCCACACGACACAGCTTGGCCTGTGGGTTTCGAAGCTGGTAGTGCAGCCCGCGCAGCACTCCGCGCGAGGAATGGGAATGATTGTCCTGCACGAACGTCTCACGAATTCCGGCCTCGGCGAGCACGTTCTGGCGGTAGGTCTCCATGAAAAAGCCGCGCGGATCTTCAAAGACCCGCGGCTTGATCAGCAATACTCCGGGAAGGGATGTTTCGATGATCTGCAAGTTTGTGCTCTTGGATACTGGGCGATCTGCAATTGTATGCATAGAATTCGTTCTTCGGATGACCGGCTTGTCGCGTCGCGTTGACCTGCGGCGGCGGGTTTCACCCCGCGGACGATTATAATTGCGTGCTTCCCCGAAAACTATGCGCTGCTCGGCCATTGTCGTGACGCACAACTCCGGCGCGACCATTGGGCCATGCCTGGAGGCGCTGGCCCGCGAGGATTGCGAGATCGTGGTTGTCGATAATGCTTCGGCCGACGACACGGTGCAGCGCATCGAGGAGTTCGTCGCGTGGAATCCCGTTCGCCTGATCGCGAACGAACAAAATATTGGCTTCGGCGCTGCGGTAAACCAAGGGGCTCGCGAGGGCAACGGCGATGTTCTGCTTATGCTCAATCCCGATGCCATCGCGGAACCGGGGGCGGTAGCTGAGTTGCTGCGATGTCTCGAAACAACCGAGGCAAGCACCGCCGGCGGAGCGCTGCTGGAAAGCGACGGCCAGCCAGCCCGGGGTTTCGCCTTTCGCAGAATCCCGACGCTTGCGGTACTGCTGTATGAGGTGCTGCTGGTCAATCAGTTGTGGCCGGGCAATGCGGTGAACCGGCGCTATCGCTATCTCGACGCCGATTATGCGCAACTGCAGGAAGTGGAACAGCCGGCGGGAGCCTGTTTGGCAGTCACTCGTACGGCGTGGGACAGCATAGGCGGCTTTGACGAGCAGTTCTTTCCTGTCTGGTTTGAAGACGTCGATCTGTGCAAGCGCCTGCTGGATAACGGTTCCAAGATTTTCTACTGCCCCGAGGCGCGCTTCCGGCACAGTGGCGCACACAGTGTGGGACAGCTTGCATTTCGCGAGCAGCAGGTTTTCTGGTACACCAACATGCTGCGGTACGCGCGCAAGCACTTCTCTCAGGCGCAGGTTTTCATTCTGCGACTGGCGATCGTCAAAGGCATGTTGCTGCGCTCGGTGGCTGCGTTGTTTGGCGCGCGAAAAGCACCGCTTGGAGAAGCGTTATCGGCATATTGGGAAGTGGTGCGGGCGGTGTGGTAGCGCGCGTCGGAGCTAAGGATGCACAACCTGCAGGCCGAGATACTTTTCGAAGGGATCGAAGTCGCGGTCGCGATGAAGCAGCGAGTGTCCGGCCTCCAGGCAGAAGGTTGCGATCAGACAGTCGATGGTCTTACGCACTGTGAAGCCACTTTGGCGCAACCTGCGATAGTTTTGGGCGGCGGCAACTGCCAGATCGGTTCCCCCAGTCTCGAAGACTTGAAAATTCTCCAAAGTGCGACGCACATTCGCAAACGCGGCGTCGCTTCGAATACCCTGTAATACTTCGCAGAGGATGATGTCAGTCAGTCCAAGCCGCTGGCGTCCAGTCTCCCGATCAAGCCACGCGGCTTGCGGGCTTGCCGTGCCGCCCAAATAGTCGATCCATACGGTTGTATCGACAATAACCATGATCACCGGGCTAACCGGAATTTCTCCCCTGGCGCGATTGATCCAGATTGCCTTCCCATCGCACTTTGCCTCGCAACTTGCGAATCGAGATCTGTGAGTGCGTCTGCACCAGTAACCTGAGCGCCTCTTCCACCGCCGCCTTCTTGGTCGAAGCGCCACTCCGGCGCATGGCTTCGCGCATCAACGCGTCATCGATGTCGATATTGGTTCGCACGATTATTTTCTCCTGATGTGTAGGTATTCTACATTTGTGTGTATTCACAAGGCAATGCGGAAATGGCAACTGGGGTTCGATTCTCGAATCTACCGATGCGGCTGGACGCGGATCTCGAACAACTTTGGCCACAGCTTTCCGGTGACGAAAAGCCGGTCTGCCTTTGCGTCGTAAGCGATGCCGTTCAGAACCGCATCCGAGCTAAGGTCACGCTTGTCGATGATTCCGCCCAGGTCGATCCATCCAAGGACCTTGCCGGTGCGCGGAGAGATACGGACGATGATGTCGCTTTGCCAGATGTTGGCGTAAATCTCCCCGCGAACGTATTCGAGTTCGTTAAGGTTTTCGATTCCATGGCCGGTCTTGTCCGTGACATGCACACGCCTCGTTTCGCGGAAGGACTTGGGATCGAGGAAGCGGAGGTACGAACTGCCGTCGCTCATAATCAGTTGCGTGTCATCGTGGGTCAGGCCCCATCCCTCACCCTGGTATTCGAACGTCCGCAACAAAGAGAAGCTGAAGCGATCATAGACGAATCCCTTCTGGGCCCTCCACGTCAACTGGACCAGCGTGCTGCCCCAATCGGTGAGCCCTTCGCCAAAGTACTCGGCGGGCAAGTCGTACTTCTGCAGGACCCGTCCCGTGAACAGGTCCACCATCCGAATCGACGACCGGCCATTGAGTCCGGTGCCTTCATACAGGTGGCCATCAACGTAAAGCAGTCCCTGGGTAAAGGCTTTGGGATCGTGCGGATATACGTGAACCACCTGGTAACTATCAGCGGGACCTGAGATGGGAGGCTTTGCAGTCGCCGAGGTGACAACCGCGCAGAGAAACAAAATGAGAAGATGTTGGCGTCGGAACATGAACCGTCAGCTTAAGGGAATGGAATCGGTGACGCAAACAGCAACTGCGCATCCTGCGCTTCCAACTGCGCTGGCGGACCCTTTACCTATGCAGAGCTGGACGCGCTGATTCTCGAAGAAAATTGCGAACGGGTGAGCATCTGCCTTCGCCTGGCGAGAATACGCCACCTCGTAACTCGTCAGCACCGAGCTGCCGCCAATAATCGGTCCGAAGTCCGCCAACAGGGTACAGGACTGATGAACTTCTACTGACCTTTCTTGCTTGAAAGAGACCGGATGTAGTTGACCATATTCCAAAGTTCAGTCGGCTTTACTCGATCTCCTTCGGGGGGCATCTGGCCTTGGCCATTCTTGATGATGTAGAAAAGTTCCCCATCTGTCTTGCCCCTCAACGTTGCTGGATCGCTAAAATCTCCCAGCTTCATCTTTTCGGAGGTTGCTACTTCTCCCTTGCCATCGCCATTATTTCCGTGGCACATGGCGCAATCGTAGCCGTAGTATTTCTTGCCCTGCGCGAGTGATTCGGGGGTTGGCTTGACCGGATTGACCTGATGGATTGCTTCATCGGGGATCGCAGACGCGTTTGATGTTGTGGCTCGAGCCGAAGCCTGGTTTTCCTGTGCGGTTACCGGGAGCGCGCACAGCAACGAAGTCAGCAAGATCATAAAAGGCTTGAACATGACGGTCTCCTTGAAAAATGACCTGCTTCTGACCGATGTTTCAATTCTACTCGCTGCTTCACTCTGGGATTAGGTGAGCCAGGGTGCCAGGCCACATCCGGGCGAATCCGTTGTATCGTCCGGTTTTCCGCGATGGCAAATCCTGGACTCTGCGTTATAATCCGTGCTCGCTCGGAGGATGACGATTCATGCGCGCCGTGCCTCGCTGGGTGGCAGTGTTGGCTGTGGTCGCGACCGGCGCGGTGGTGTGTGCCTTCACCGTTCGACGTACGAGGGCGCCTGCAACCTTAGTATTGCGACTCTCCCAGGCCGCAGTGCCCGCCGATGGTTTCACTTCCACAGAGCTGAAAATTACGCCAACCAACGGCCATCCGCTGCGCGACTTGCAGGTCACGGTGGAATATCCGCATCGTGCAGTCGTGGAATCGGTGACGGTTGACGGCGACACGGCGACGGCGTCGCTGCGTGCCGGAGTTTTGCCGGGTGCGACCAAGGTGCGAATTGCGGGCCGGGGCTTGGCGACGCAGGAGATCGCGTTAACCACCGCGTTTGACGCCAGTGACACGATTGGAGACGGCACTCCCGACTTCCTGCGTTTGCACGATCCGGCTGATCGCAGCGCTTTCCGCCGCTGGTTTACCTTCCTGGCCGAGGCGCAGTATTACCGTGGACGAGCGCTTCCGGCGGAAATTGACGATTGCGCCGCGCTCCTGCGCTTCGCCTACCGCGAAGCCTTGCGCCCGCACGACGCCGCGTGGGCGCAGGGGATGGCACTGCCGGTTCCAGCTTCGGCAAGCGACGTCCAGCAGTATCAATACCCGTACACGCCGCTGGCGGCGGCACTGTTTCGGGTGCGTGGTGGAAGCTTTCAGGCCAACGATCTTAGCGACGGCGCTTTCGCGCAATTTGCGGACGTGGGTACGCTTTGGCGGCACAACGCTCACCTCGTTGGCCGCAACTTGGCGCGCGCCCGGCCCGGCGACCTGCTGTTCTTCCGGCAGGATGGTCAGACGATGCCGTTCCACGCGATGATTTTCCTCGGGCGAAGCCAGATCGAGCGTGGCAACGAGCAGTATGTCGTCTATCACACCGGGCCAAGTGGACGCTCTGCGGGCGAAATTCGCCGCCTCTCAATGGCGCAGCTCTTGAATTATCCCGACCCACGCTGGCGGCCGCTCGCGGACAATCCCGGCTTTCTGGGTGTCTATCGCTGGAACATCTTGCGGGGAGCGGACTGATGCGTCTGAAATCCGCTTTCGTCGCCGTTCTCCTGTGTCAAGCACTGGTGCTGCCGCTATTCGCCCAAGACGATGCCGACGCCGCACAGTCGTTTTCGCTGACCAGCCAACGTACTTACATGCCCGGAGAAAAGCCGGAGGTCTCGGTCTATTCCCACAACGTAAAGGCGCTGGAGTTCCGCGTCTACCGGGTGAACGATCCGGTGAAGTTCTTCAGCCAGATGCAGGAGTTGCACAGCTTCGGCGGTCAAGCGCCCGCCCTGCCGAAGCAGGCCCACACCTGGCTGGAAAAGTTTCACGCGTGGAAGCACTGCATCTGGGCATGGATCCGCGATTTCGTTCGCGCACAGTTTTCCGCCGAGTCGCGCCAGAAGATTCGGCTGTGGGAGATGGGCGGCAGCGAAAAGAAATCGGGAGCGAAGGTTGAAAGCTACGCCCAGGTGCCCGTGCTGAACCAGCAGCAGGTGGTCTCGGTTTGGAACTGGACGGTGCCCGCGCATGACCGATGGGAGAGTCAAAGCGTTGCGGTCCCGGTAAGCGAGAAGGGCGTGTACCTGGTGGAGGCGACGAATGGCACGCTTCGCGCCTACACCATCGTTGTTGTCACCGAGATCGCGGTGATCACCAAAGCCGCGTCCGGGCGGCTCATGAGTTTCGTAGTCAACCGGCGCACCGGCGATCCCATCGCCGGGATCATGGTGCGGGTCTGGGTCGACCAGAAAGAAGTTGCCGCCAAGGCTACCGACCAGCAAGGGCTGCTGGATACCAAGCTAACTGTGACGAAGCCCGAAAATGTTGCAGTGCTGGCGACCAGCGCAGACGAGTTCGCGATTAATACACCCGGCGCATGGAACCTTGGCAACGATCCCGATGCCAGCTTGACCGCTTACACCTACACCGATCGCCCGGTGTACCGGCCCAGCGACACGGTGCACTTCAAATCCATCGTTCGCGCCCAGACCATGAGCGGCTACGTAATTCCCCAAAGCCGCGAGCTGAGACTGGAGATGCACGATCCTCGGGACTACACCACGATTTGGCAGCAGACCGTGAAGGTTTCCGACATGGGTACGGCGGAATGGAATTACGCCATTCCGGCGGAAGCGAATCTTGGGACCTATTACCTCACGATGCAGATGGGCGAGCGTTACGTGGAGGGCACTAACTTTTCGGTCGAAGACTATAAGAAGCCCGAATACCAGGTGAAGGTGACGGCGCAGACACCGCGCGTGCTGCAAGGGCAGCCGATCAAGGCGACCATCGACGCGCGCTATTACTTTGGCGAGCCCGTTGCCAATGCCAAGGTGACCTGGGTCGTGCATACCTCGACGTATTGGCCGATGGGACACGATCAAGACGACGAGGACGCTAGCGCAGATCAGGAAGGCGATTCTCCCGACGCGGACAACGCAGAGGACGATGACACATCCGGCGGAGAACAGGCAAGCGAGACCAGCGGCACGCTCGATGCAGACGGCAAGCTACAGGTCACGATTCCGACAAAGGTCGACAGCAAGAAGCGCGACCTGACCTATCGCATCGAGGCGCGCGTGACCGACGCCGGCAATCGCGAGATCGCGGGACACGGCTTTGCGCTCGCAACTTACGGCAGCTTCTTTTTGACTGCCCAGCCAGACTCTTATGTTTACACCAAGGGCAGCACGGCGACCGTTACCGTCAACGCGCAGGACTATGAGAAGAAACCAGTCGAGACCACGTTCCGAGTGGAGATGAATCGCTGGGACTGGCGTAACGGAGCCGGCCAGTCGGTCGCAACCAGCCAAGGCCAGACCGACGCCAGCGGCAAAGCACAGGTCAAACTCAACATTCCTGATGCCGGCGAGTTCCGGGTGCGCATAACCGCAACCACTCCGGAGAATCGCACAATCGAGACCACCACATTTCTATGGGCTCCGGGAGAGAGTCCATGGTGGAGCGGTCCGGCGGAGGAGCGGGTGCAGATTGTCCCCGACAAGAAGACCTATCAGCCGGGCGATACAGCGCACGTGCTGATCGTCACCAGCAAGGAACCGACGTCGGTTCTGGTGACGGTCGAAGGCAACGGACTCTACTCCGGCCAGGTGGTCAAGAGCAGTGGCGGCAGCATCACGGTGGATGTTCCAATTAAGCCGGAGTACGCCCCGAACTTCTACGTGGCAGCGGTGTTCATTCGCGGTAACAAACTTTACCAGGGATCCAAGAGTCTTAACGTGCCTCCGGTTCAGCACGAGTTGAATGTGCAACTGCTGCCTTCCAAGCCGCAGTACCAGCCGGGCGAAGCGGCCAGTTACACCATCAAGGCGACGGACAACAGCGGCCAGCCAGTGGCGGCGGAGTTCAGTCTAGGCGTGGTGGATGAGGCCATCTACGCGATCAAACCGGAAACCGCGGGCAGCATCGTGAACGCGTTCTATGGCCGCGTCTATTCGAAGGTAAGCACGGAAACTTCGCTGACGTATTACTTCAGCGGGCAGGCAGGGAAGCGCGCGATGCAGCTGGCCGCAGTGCGGCCTTCAAAGGCGATGGCGCAACTGAAGCCCGAACGCCTGGTACAGCCCAAGGTCCGCAAAGCATTTCCTGATACTGCGTACTGGATGGCGGACGTGCACACCGGCAGCAACGGACAAGCCACGGTTCACTTCGACTATCCCGACGCCATCACCTCGTGGCGCGCGACTACGCGAGGTGTCACGCAAGACACCAAGGTCGGCAGCGCGGTGGTGAATGCCATCGTGCGCAAGAACCTGATGGTGCGACTGGTGGTACCGCGATTCTTCCGCCGCGGCGACGAGATTACGATCTCGACCATCGTGCAGAACTATCTGCCCACGGACAAAGTAGCGCGGGTCTCCATGGACCTCACGGGCCTCCAGGTGCTCGATGGCGGGCAGCGCGATGTCAACGTCCCGAGCCGCGGATTGATCAAAGTGGATTATCGTGTGCGTGTGCTCGATGTGGACTCAGCGCGCGTCCTGGGCAAGGCGCTGACCGACGTCGAGAGCGACGCCATGGAACTTACGCTGCCGGTCGTTCCCTTTGGAGTGAAGCTGGCGGTGTCGAAATCGGGATCGATGGCTGCCGGCGGCGACATGTCGCAATCGCTAACCTTCCCCGAAGGCATCGAAACGGGCACACGCAAGCTCGCCATCAGTGTGACGCCGTCGATCGCGGGTTCGATTTTCGCGGCGCTCGACTACCTCACTTCGTATCCCTACGGTTGTACCGAGCAGACGATGTCCAGCTTCCTGCCCGATGTGCTAGTGGCAGACGCGCTGAAGAAACTGGGATTGAAGTCGAACATCGATCCGGCGACCCTGAACAAGCAGGTGCAGGCGGGTCTGGATCGACTCTACAACTATCAGCATCCCGACGGCGGCTGGGGCTGGTGGCAGACCGACGACAGTCATCCGTTTATGACCGCGTACGTGCTCGCCGGATTGAGCCAGGCG
>PLBD01000561.1 GCA_003135315.1 Acidobacteriaceae bacterium
TGGCGACTTTGTCGAAGGCCTCTCCGGCGGCGTCATCGCGAGTATGTCCTACATCGTGGTATATCCATCCCACGGCTAGCCGTTCCGCAAGGAAAAGATGGGTATGGCCGCCGCTCACAACCAGGGCCAGCACGGGAAACTGGAGTTCGCGGTTGCCGTTCTGCCGCTCTTCCAGCAGCACGGCGTGAATGTGTCCCTCGAGATGATTGACACCAATGGNNCGGCAAAGCTGGTAGCCACCACGCCGCCGCGGGTGCCCCCGATGCCGTCGGCATAGGCCAGCGCCTTGGCGTAGCTCAGGCCAACGAGCAGCGCGCCGGCGAGACCGGGGCCTTTTGTCACCGCAAGGGCGTCGATGCTCTCGTAGGTCTGGTTCGCATCTTCCAGTGCTTTGCGGACAACCGGAACGATGGCGCGGAGATGCTCACGCGACGCCAGCTCCGGCACTACTCCGCCATAGGGCTGGTGAGTGGCGATCTGAGAATAGACAACATTTGAGACAACTTCTTCGCCGGAGCGCACCACGGCCGCGGCAGTTTCGTCGCAGGAACTTTCGATGCCGAGGATGAAAACATCAGCCACGTGACTATTGTACGAGGCGCGGCAGGGTATAAGGACTCATCTGCCTGGGGTTCGCGTTATCATCAACCTCAGATGAAGGAGCACGCCACCAACGTCGTTCGCGACCTGCGGCAGCGCGGATTCCAGGCCTATTTTGCCGGAGGCTGCGTGCGCGACACCCTGCTGGGCCTGGTGCCTACGGACTACGACGTGGCCACCGATGCCACGCCGCCCGAGGTCATGCGCATTTTTCCCGAGACTTACGCCGTCGGAGCGCAGTTCGGCGTCGTGCTGGTGCCTGCGCCTGAAGATGTTCCAGTCCCGCCAACTCCGCCCGAACATCCGAACTACGTTGAGGTCGCGACTTTCCGCAATGATGGCGCTTACTCCGACGGGCGCCATCCCGACCAGGTGCGGTACTCGACCGATCCTCGGGAGGACGTGCAGCGCCGCGACTTTACGATTAACGGCCTGCTGATGGATCCGCTGGACGGTAATCGAGTGCTGGATTTTGTCGGTGGCCGGGATGATTTGAAGGCCGGGGTGATTCGGGCCATCGGCGACGCGGAATGCCGCTTCCAGGAAGACAAGCTGCGGATGTTGCGCGCGGTGCGCTTCGCGGCGCGGTTTCAGTATGTGATCGAGCCACGGACATTTGCCGCTATTCAACAGCTCGCGCCACTTATTCGGCAGGTCAGCCGGGAACGGGTTCGCGACGAGCTGACCAAGATGCTCACCGAGGGCCATGCCCGCCATGCATTCGAGTTGCTCGACACCAGCGGATTGCTGCGCGAGGTGCTGCCGGAAATCGATCGTATGCATGGCGTCGCGCAGCCCCCGCAGTTTCATCCTGAGGGGGATGTGTGGATCCACACGCTGCTTCTGCTGGAGAAGTTGCCGCCGAAGTGCTCGCCTACGCTGGCCTGGGGAACGCTGTTGCACGATGTAGGCAAGCCGCCAATGTTCCGGGTTGCGCCCGATCGCATCCGCTTCGATGGACACGTCGAGGTCGGCATACGGATGGCGCAGGAAATCTGTCACCGGTTGCACTTCTCGAACGATGACACCAAACAGATTGCGGCGCTGGTGGCCAATCACATGCGATTTGCCGACGCCGAGCGGATGAAGGCGTCGACGCTGAAGCGATTCATGCGCCTGCCGAAATTCAAGGAGCATCTGGAACTGCATCACATGGATTGCCTCAGTAGCCATGGGAACCTGGCCATGTACGATTTCGTGCTCCAACGTCTGCAAGAGAGTTCCGAAGAAGAGATCAGGCCGGCGATGCTGTTGAGCGGACGAGACCTCATTCAGCTTGGCTACAAGCCCGGCCCGGGGTTTCGTGAAATGTTGTCGACAATCGAGGACGCACAACTGGAAGGGACGCTGCGCAGCAAGGAAGAGGCGCTGGAGTTCGTGCGTCGCGAGTTTCCGCTCACTAGCTAGATAGTTTCACCACAGAGATACAGAGGCACAGGGTGCCGACGTTGATCTACAATGAACCCTCGATCCCATGCAGCATGCCAGCGCAACCCTGAGGAAGATTTTCCGCGAGACCGTAAGCCGCGACGGCAATGGTGCGCCGCTGCTGGCGTGGCCGCTCGCCTGTGGGGCCAAAACAGCGGAGCGGACAAACGCCATAAGTTTTGCGGCGGGCGTGCTGACTGTTTCCGTTCCCGACGAGGCTTGGCGCCAGCAGCTGTGGAGCTTTCGATCGCAATACCTGGCCGCACTTAACCAAATCACACCCGAGCCCGTGACCAGGATTGACTTTGTCACGGTGAACAGCACCGAACGCTGATCCCACGAACACACGTATGGTTTCCGAAAAAGATGTTTCCTACGTTGCGGAGCTGGCGCACCTTGAGCTGACGGACGAGGAGCGCGCTCGCATGTTGAAAGACCTGAACTCGATCCTGGGTTATATCGATCGTCTCAACCAGTTGGACACCAGCAACGTGGAGCCGATGGCGCAAGTGGCCAGCCGTTACGGCGAGCGCAAGGATGAGGCCGGAGGGTTCGCATTTGCGATGCGCAGCGACGAGCCACGTCCGTCCCTGCCACACGAAGAGGCGCTGCGGAACGCGCCCGCTTCCGACGGTACGTTTTTCAAGGTTCCGAAAGTGATTGAGCGCTAAGACATGAACATCGACTTGCTCACGGTTGATTCCGCTCGCACCGCGGTGCTGGAAAAACAGATGACGGCCACCACGCTGGTGGACGCCTTCTATCAGAAGATTAAAGCCGAGGATAGTGCAATCGGCGCATACCTCACGCTGTGCAAGGAGCGGGCTTACCGCCAGGCTGCGCGCATCGACGCGCTTGCCGATAAAGGTGACGACCTTCCGCCGCTGGCGGGCGTGCCCATCGCAATCAAGGACGTGTTCACCACTAAGGACGTGCGCACCACGGCGGGATCCAAGATCCTCGCGGACTTCGTGGCTCCCTACGATGCGACTGCGGTCTCGCGGCTTGAGGACGCGGGCGCGATCATCCTGGGCAAGACCAACTGCGACGAGTTCGCCATGGGCTCGTCCAACGAGAACTCAGGCTTCCATCCGGTGCACAATCCGCGTGATCTCTCTCGTGTGCCCGGAGGATCTTCTGGCGGATCTGCGGCCACGATTGCCGCGGGGACTGCTGTGGCCTCGCTGGGATCCGATACCGGCGGCTCGATCCGCCAGCCAGCAGCGTTCTGCGGAGTTGTCGGCCTGATGCCGACCTATGGCCGCGTCTCGCGCTATGGCCTGATCGCGTTTGCGTCGTCGCTCGACCATCCCGGGCCGTTCGGCAAGACCGTGAAAGATGCTGCCCTGATGTTGCAGGCCATCGCCGGGCGCGATCCGCTCGACTCAACCACTGCCGATGTTCCCGTTCCCAACTATCGCGAGCAGATCGGCCAGCCCGTCACGCGCATGAAAGTCGGCGTTCCACCGGAGTACTTCGATGAGGGGCTTGATCCGGAAGTCCGGGCCGCGGTGGAGTCCGGCATTCAGGAGTTGGAGAAAGCCGGCGCCGAGATTGTTCCCATTTCCCTGGCGCATACGCCCTACGCCATACCGACGTACTATGTGATCGCGACAGCGGAGGCGTCGTCGAATCTGGCGCGCTATGATGGCGTGCGCTACGGTTTCCGCGCCGACGACGGGAAAACTCTGAGCGAGATGTATCGCCGCACGCGCGATGCCGGCTTCGGCGCGGAAGTGAAGCGCCGCATCATGCTGGGAACGTATGTGCTGAGCGCGGGGTACTACGACGCCTATTATCTGAAGGCGCAACGCGTGCGCAGCCTGCTGGCGCGCGACTTTGACGAAGCATTTGCTAAAGTCGACGTCATCGTTACGCCGACAACGCCCACACCGGCATTCAAGCTTGGCGAAAAGACGGACGACCCGCTGGCCATGTATCTGGCCGA
>PLBD01000319.1 GCA_003135315.1 Acidobacteriaceae bacterium
ACACCGCGATCCGGACGATAAGGGCAACAAAGACCATGCGCAGGGGACGTGCGAATGTGCTGGGCGGGGACTCGCCAGCTTCGTGCGCATTGGCCGCCAATAACGCGGCCGATTTGGCGCTGAGCGGATGGCTTTGAGGGTTCATACTGTCGCTGCCATGTTGCCAAACAGGAGATCGCGAGGACGCACTCGGCCCGAGATCTGGGGATGGCGAGCCGAGGTCCGTACCGTGAACTGGGTGCTCGGAGCTGCGCCCGCCCGCGAGAGCCCTCTTTCCCGGCCTGCCTGAATTGCAAACCAAAAGTGACGCCCCACCTTTCTTACGCATGCATCTCGGCCTGTTCGTCCGACCACGGGACAACTCCCGCATTTCCTAAGTGTAGCTCACGTAGTCCCAGGATAAGGGCGGCATAAATTATGCCGCGCAACACGCAAGAATGTGCACGCGGTTCCTTGTCCGCCGATCGTTCCTCAGTCCCAAACGCCACGTTTACCCCGACAAAAGACCTGTTCGAAAATCCCTGCTCGCGGCGTTTCCCATCCCTTTCATTTACCATGATTTGTTCACCTTTCGGGCATTGCGAGCTTATACGGAGGTTGGTATGAAATTGTGCAGTGGCGCATTCTTCCTTCTGCTTTCCCTTCTCATTCCCGCGGCCGCCCAGGTCCAATTGGCCAAGCCGACTCCCCAAAACACAACTCCTGGCGAACTTGTTGACCGCGTGGGCAACACCGGATTTGTGCAGATTCACGCCGAGAGCTTTCGGGCATTGAGTCCGCAGGAGCAGGAACTGGCGTACTGGCTTACGCAAGCGGCCATTGCCATCGATCCCATTATTTACGACCAACTTTCCTGGTTCGGACTCCGCCAGAAGCGCATGTTGGAAGAGATCGTTTCGCATCCGCAAGGAATCGATCCGGCGACCATGAAAAAGATCACCGATTACGCCAAGCTGTTCTGGGGCAATCGTGGCAATCACAATGATCTGACCGCGCAGAAGTTCCTGCCCGAGTTTACGTTTGAAGAGCTTCAGAGGGCCGCGTTGCAGGCACAGAAGAATGGCGCGTTCCAATCGCCCTATGCCGATCTTCCGGCGCTCACGGGCGTTGACGCGCTCAACAAGGAACTCAGCGACTTGAAAGCGTCCGTCTTCGATCCGGACTTCGAGCCGATGACGACTGCCAAGAGCCCCCAGGGCGGGAAAGACATCGTGCAGTCGAGCGCGAACACTTTTTACGGGCCGGGCATCAGCCTGGCCGACCTGAAGGACTTCAAGGCGAAGTACCCGATGAACTCACGGGTTGTGAAGGGGCCCGACGGCACGCTGAAGGAAGAAGTCTATCGGGCCGGCACGCCGGACGGTTCCGTGCCCCCGGGACTTTATGCGAATTTCCTGGGACGAGCGAACGAGTATCTGGCGAAGGCGCAGGCGGTGGCCGACCCGCAGCAGGCCGCGGTGATCGCGGCGCTGATTCGCTTTTACCAGACCGGCGAGTATGACGACTTGATCAAGTTCGATACGCTCTGGGTGCAGAACAACGCCAAGGTCGACTTCGCCAACAACTTCATCGAGATCTATCGTGACGCGAACGGCATGAAGGCCAGCTCGCAGGCGTTCGTCAGTGTCACCGACAAGCCGCTCACCACCAAAATGGAGAAGCTGGCGCAGAACGCCGAGTACTTCGAAGAGCAGGCGCCTTGGGACCCGAAGTACAAGAAAACGGCATTCACGCCGCCGACCGTGAAGGCGATCGAGACGATCGTCGAGACCGGCGACTTCAGCGTGAGCACCATCGGCGACAACCTGCCCAACGAGAACGAAATTCACGAAAAGTACGGCACCAAGAACTTTCTGTTCACGGGAAGCAGCCGCGCTTTGACGGGCGCAGCCGGCCACAAATCGATCAAGGAATTCGGAGCCAGCCAGACGGTCATTGATCGCGACATCAAATATGGCCAGCAGGCCAATGAGCTGATGACCGCATTGCACGAAGTGATTGGCCATGGTTCCGGCAAGCTGAGCGAGAAGATGAAGGGCGGCTCCGAGCCGTATTTGAAGGAGTATTACTCGACCATGGAAGAGGCGCGCGCCGATCTCTCGGCGTTATGGAACGTCTGGGACCCGAAGCTGAAGCAGTTGGGACTGGTCGAAGGCGACCAGGACGAAGTTGCCAAGGCGATGTACGACTCAGCGGCGCTCGTGGTGCTGTTGCAGTTGCGCAGAATTCCTCATGGCGACACCATCGAAGAAGATCATCAGCGTGACCGGGCGCTCATTGCCAACTACATCATGGACAAGACCGGCGGCATTCGCATGTTCGAGCGGGATGGCAAGGAGTACGTCGAGGTTGCCGACTACCAGAAGATGAAGCAAGGCGTTGGAATGCTTCTGACGGAGTTGATGCGCATCAAGGCCGAAGGCGACTACGAAGCCATCAAGGCCCTGGTCGATAAGTACGGCGTGCACTTCGATCCCAAGCTGCGCGATCAGGTCATCCAGCGCTACAAGGCATTGGATATCCCGACCTATTGGGTCGGTGTGAATGCACAGCTGAATTCGTCGGCAGCCAACGGGAAGGTGCAGAGCGTTGACATGATCTATCCGCGAAGCGCGGTGCATCAGTTCCTCTACTACGGCTCAATGTACGGGAAGGACGTGAAGGTCCCGGCAGGCGACGCGGTCCCGGCAGCTCAAAAGCAATAAGAACCACCTGTCATAATGTAAGAAGAAGTTCATACATCGAAACGAAAGAGCATTCATGGCGGAATCTCCTATCACTTCGCGCGCTCAGGATTTTGCAACCTGGTACCAGGACGTCGTCTTGCAAGGCGACATGGCCGAACCGGCGGAAATCGTCAAGGGCTGCATGGTCATCAAGGCCAACGGCTACGCTGTCTGGGAATTGTTGCAGCGCGAGCTCGACGACCGCTTCAAAGCCACCGGTCATCAGAATTATTACTTCCCGATGCTGATCCCGCAGAGCTTCCTGCACAAGGAGGCCGAGCACGTCGAGGGTTTCTCGCCCGAGCTGGCGGTGGTGACGATGGCCGGCGGCAAGCAACTGGAAGAGCCTTACGTGCTGCGGCCGACGTCGGAGACCATCATCGGCCATTTTTTTGCCAAGTGGATCAAGAGCTGGCGCGATCTTCCGATGCTGCTGAACCAGTGGGCCAACATTATTCGCTGGGAGCTGCGCACGCGCATGTTTCTGCGCACCACGGAATTCCTCTGGCAGGAGGGCCACACCGCGCATTCCAATCACGACGAAGCCGTGCAGGAAGTACTGCGCATGCTCGATGTCTACGCCGACGTCGCTGAGAACGTGATGGCGATGCCCGTGATCAAAGGCCTGAAGACGCAGTCGGAGAAATTCGCCGGCGCGCTGCAAAGCTACAGCATCGAGGCCATGATGCAGAACGGTTTCGCGCTCCAAGCCGGAACCAGTCACGACCTCGGACAGAACTTCGGCAAGGCGTTTGACGTGCAGTTCCAGAACAAGGAAGGCCAGCTGGAGTATGTGTGGCAGACCAGTTGGGGAGTGAGCACGCGGCTGATCGGCGGGCTCATCATGAGCCATTCCGATGACAAAGGCCTGGTGCTTCCGCCAAAGCTGGCGCCGGTGAAGGCTGTAATGGTGCCGATTTACCGCAAGGACGAAGAGAAAGAAAAAGTGCTGGAAGCGGCGCATCGCATCGCGAAGGATGTTGGTGCCAAGGTTGACGACCGGGAAGGGCAGTCTCCGGGCGCGAAGTTCTTCCATTGGGAGCGGCGCGGCGTACCGGTGGTCCTGGAGCTCGGACCGCGCGATCTGGCGGCAGGTAACGCGGTTGTCAAGCGGCGCGACACGGGAACCAAGGAGCCGATGCCGCAGGCCGATCTCGCGTCGAAGCTGCCGGTGCTTCTCGGCGACATGCAGAAAGCCATGTACGATGCGGCCAAGCAGCGCCTGAAGGCCAACACGGTGCTGGCCAACTCGATCGAGGAAGTGGAGTCGGTCCTGAAGGATGTGACCGCAGAGAAGGGCGGCGGCAAGTTTGTTATGGCGCACCTGAAAGACGATGCGCGCTGCGACGCGCGCATGAAGGAATTCAAGGCGACGATCCGCTGCATTCCTCTAGTCGACGAGTACGATGGTCCAGGCAAATGCATCGTCACCGGCGAACGGGTGGACCGGCGTGTGGTGATTGCGAAGGCGTATTGAAGACGAGGGTCTAGGGATTAGGGATTGGGGAATAGGCGGGTGGCCAGGCCCTCGCACCAGTTCATTGTCGTTACTAGCCCCTAGCCCCTATTCCCTAATCCCCAATTCCTGTCCATCGAGTTCTATTGGAGGATTTCATGTCCCTCTACGATTTTTCCGCAACGCTCAACAACGGCAAAGACAAGAAGCTGAGCGCCTACAAAGGCAAAGTCCTGCTGATCGTGAATACCGCCAGCCGTTGCGGCAACACGCCGCAATATGCCGGCATGCAGGAGCTTTACGCAAGGTATCGCGAACGCGGCTTCGAAATCCTCGCTTTCCCCTGTAATCAGTTCGGGCACCAGGAGCCGGGCGCCGACGACGAGATCAAGGAATTCTGCGAGACGAACTACGGCGTCGAATTCCCACTGTTCGCCAAGATCGAAGTGAACGGCGACGAAGCCCACCCGCTGTACAAGTTCCTCAAGAGTGAAAAGACCGGTCTGCTGGGCGATGCCATCAAATGGAACTTCACCAAGTTTCTGGTCGACAAGCGGGGCAACGTGGTGGATCGCTACGCGCCTATGACGCCGCCGAGAAGCATCGCTGCCGACATCGAGAAGGAGCTGGCCAAGTAGCAAGTGGAAAGTTGCGAAGTTGTGGCCAGGTCCACAACTTTTCCAGCCTGACAGGTTTATACAGACTGAATCCTAGTCTGGAGGACGCATGGGCCGGCCGCATAGCAGCCATCGCCGCAATCACATCTACCGTGAAGCGCGATTGCGCTGGGTGGCGCTATCGGTGCTTCTACTGCTAGTCGCGGTCAGCCTGCATGCCAAGAAAAATAAGGCCACTAGCGAGCAGGATCAGCAAAAGCGCGCCTTACATGCGCTCGATCGTCTGACCTTCGGCCCGCGCCCCGGCGATGTAGAGGCTGTCGCGGCGATGGGTGTTGATCTATGGATTGACCAGCAACTGCATCCGGAAAGGATTAACGACATCGCCATGCAGGCGCGGCTGGCGGGATATCGCACACTCACGATGAGCAGCCGCGAAATGCTGGCTGAGTTTCCGCCCAACCCGGTAGTAAAAGCCGTGATGGACGGGAAGACGCCGATGCCGCGGGATCCGTATCGTCACGCAATCTATATCGCTGCAATTGACCGGATGAATCAGCAGCAGCAAGAAAAACAAAATGCGGCTGCGGCGACAGCCTCTCCGCAAAACACCTCAACGCCTGCCGTCGGTATGCTGGCTCCACAGTTAGCCATTGAGATGGCCGACCTCGCCGCCCAGCGCCGTCAGGATAAGCGCGAAGCTCAAAGCGTCGTGGATGAGCTAACACTGTTGCCGCCAGCTGCACGAATGCAACGCATACTCGCGCTACCGGTTGCGCAGCAGCGCGACCTGACGCAGGGCCTCGGCTTCGACAAACGGCAGGCGCTCTTCGCTGGCCTCACTCCCGAGCAGCGCGAAACTGTACTGGCGCTCAATAACCCGGTAGGCGTAATCAACAATGAAGTGCAGTCGGCGAAGCTGCTGCGCGCGGTTTACAGTGACCGGCAACTGGAAGAGGTCCTCACCGATTTCTGGTTCAACCACTTCAACGTTTTTATCGGGAAGGGCGCGGACCACTACCTGGTTACCGCGTACGAACGGGATGTCATTCGTCCGCACGTGTTGGGAAAGTTTAAGGACCTGCTGCTGGCGACGGCGCAGAGCCCGGCAATGTTGTTCTATCTGGACAACTGGCAAAGCGAAGGCCCAAACTCCGAGGCGGCGCTCGGGGTTCCGGCGCGAGCCCAGAATCCGCCAATGAGCGGCCCATCTGGCCGTGCGGGCGTTGCGCATCCCGCACCGCGTCCACAGCCAAACGCGCAGAACAATCAACAGAAACGGCGCAACGGACTCAACGAGAACTACGCGCGCGAGTTGATGGAGCTGCACACCCTGGGCGTCAACGGTGGATACACCCAACAGGATGTGACCCAGGTGGCGCGCGTTTTCACCGGCTGGACCATCGATCAGCCAAGCCAAGGCGGCGGCTTCATCTATAGGCCACGTTTGCACGAGCCGGGCGAAAAAGTTGTCCTCGGGCACAAAATCAAAGACAGTGGCGAGAACGAGGGAAGGGAAGTGCTGGAGATTCTCGCACATCATCCCTCGACCGCGCGGTTTA
>PLBD01000148.1 GCA_003135315.1 Acidobacteriaceae bacterium
TGCCCGGAGCGAATCCCGCCGAATCCTATCCACTGGTTCGTGATTCAATGTGTGGATTCCGAGCTTAGCGTGCACGATGGAATTCTGAGGTCGCCAACGCGGCTGAAGCCCGTCACTACCGCGGCGAAGCCCACGCCGTGGTGTATTTCAGTTGCTGGTTCGACTCAGTGTGCGCG
The DNA here is from genome assembly GCA_003135315.1 of Acidobacteriaceae bacterium. GTDB lineage: Bacteria > Acidobacteriota > Terriglobia > Terriglobales > Acidobacteriaceae > Bog-257. The sequence goes on from PLBD01000148.1 coordinate 177, forward strand.
TTCTGAATATTCCGACAACGCTCACGTACTCCAGATGAAAAGGGGACTAAATTCCCCGATAAGCGACTCTGGATTCCCTGATACGCCTCTGATAATTCCCCGCTAAATTTGAGGCCTGAGCTGCCTCGAGGTACCAGAAATTGTCGAGAATGAAGCGTTTACCACGGCTAGCAGCAGAATTAGCCGGCCGTATTCATAAAATTCCCTGTATTTTTTCCTGTTAGCAGGGAATCCTGCGGAGAGGGGTTCGCATGTGACTGCGTCCTCCGCCATGTAGTCTCAACTCCAGAGAAACTCTGCTACGTAGCCCCTGAAATATGCGGCAAAGGCCGGCTCTTCGCGGTATTTCCCTTGCCAACTGGACCAGAGAAAATTGCCTCCTGGCCCGCTTCATTGCTGTTACAGCGGGAAGAACGGGCCCAATGCGCCTTATAACCTCTGCCTTAAGCTCTTTCGCCATAATGTGAAGGTTAAGTTGATTTCTTCTCCCAACGGCCAGCCCGCGATACGACCGCTTGACTATGGATCCAAACGTCGTCGACTTTTCATCCGCCAGGTAAAACGGACAACTTGAAAGCCGCTCAATCGGGACGGCGCGGCGAGGTCCTACGCCAGAAAACCGATAGCCAGGCACAACCCCGAACCGAAGTACGCCACTGGATAGGCCCATCGTCCCGCGGAATGTATCTTGACTGCCAAGGCTCGTCGCCCGCCCTTCTGCACGACATAAACCAGCGTAATTTCCAGGATGGCGACAAAGCAGAACACGAAACTCGCAATGAACACCGCGTCCAGGAAAGTAATGTATCCGATTCTTGGAAGATCGCGCACCACCGCAAATTCGAAGGCGACCATGGACAGCAACATGGTCAGAGGCACTTTGAGCAACCAGTCGAATTCCCTTGGGTCAATCCAGAAAACGACCGCAGGGATCATGGCCATCATTAGGAGTGGCAGGATGATCTTCCAGACATAGAAGCCTGATCGACGCTTAATATCAATCTGGAACAATGCCTCGCGAGTTGCGGCAAACGTGCTGCCGCCTGTCACTTTCTCTGCCGAATAGCGAAGGTCCTGTATGCGCCAAGCCGCCGTTTCAAGGTGCTGGTCGGGACTGATTCCTGTGGACGGCAGGGCCTGCGGGGCGAATTGAATCGCAGAAGCCGCGGACAGGAACGGCTGAAATTCGAACCGCAGGACTTGAGAGTCAAAGGGAAATTTTCTTAAGGCATAGAGGTTGGAGAGCACGGCATCAAAGCGCTCGACGTAGGTCACAGTGCCATTTCGGTCAACGGTCAACGAATACGAGTTCGTCTTATGGGAAATAGAATTCGCCGCCTCAATCGGCGGAGTCCAGATGTCTTCAACCCGAAACGCACGCGTGTCCTTTGCCTTGCTCCTGTCATCGGTAGTCCCGCCGGGGGGCAATGCAAGGCGAGGGTCGTTCCACATAGCAGTCAGATACCCGCCGACCTCAAAGCTCTCTGCCGTTTCATCGACGGATACAAGATTGGTTACGTACAGCCCGACGGACACATCGACGGGAGTCTTGCCGCCTGTCGGATGTTGGCGGAGATTCACGTCGGATGCCGGTCTCGCGCCATCCGATCCCGGGCTTGCCGCAACCGTCACCGATACCGTCGCCGCAAGACAAAACACGACCCATGTTGCATTCAAGAAAATGCGCCGCTTGGTGGATGCTGCCATTGGAAGAAATGGCCCCCACTGTAGCAGAAAGTCTAGGTTCTCTACCATCCGGGCGGACGGAAGACCGGAAGTAATCACAACACGCCGGACTGGGTGCGCAAGCCTTCAGCCGCGTCCCTCAAAATATTCATCATCCATTCACAAGTACCGAGTGCTGGCAGTCCAGATCATGACTTAGATTGTTTCTGCACCGGTTCGTTCAAGTAAACTGGGCGCTCTCAACCCGCAGGCCATCTTTATGTTGTTTCAGGAGAGACGCATGTCTGCATCCCGGCCTGTCACGGCGGAACAGAAACGGCTCGAAGAATCCCGCCATCGCAATGCGCACTGGAAGCGCTGGGGACCTTATCTGAGCGAGCGCGCCTGGGGAACGGTGCGCGAGGACTACAGCAGCAATGGCGACGCTTGGGAGTATTTACCGCACGACCACGCGCGGTCTACGGCTTATCGCTGGAATGAAGACGGCATTGCCGGAATCTGCGATCGTCACCAGCACATCTGTTTCGCGCTCGCGCTATGGAACGGGAAGGACCCGATCCTGAAGGAGCGGCTCTTCGGCCTCACCGGCAACCAGGGCAACCACGGCGAAGATGTAAAGGAATATTACTTCTACCTCGACAGCACGCCGACGCATTCCTACATGAAGTACCTGTACAAGTATCCGCAGGCAGAATTCCCCTACGCTCAATTGCTGGAGGAGAATCGGCGCCGCGGTAAGAACGATGCTGAATTTGAGCTGCTCGACACCGGGGTTTTTCACGAGAACCGCTACTTTGATGTCGTCGTGGAATACGCCAAAGCCACGCCGGAAGATCTTCTGATTCGCCTTAGTGCCACCAACCGCGGCCCCGAGTCCGCGCTTTTACACTTGCTGCCGACCATATGGTTCCGCAACACCTGGTCATGGACGAAGGATGCCATTAAGCCAACCCTGGTCAACGGTTCCGAAGGCCATTTGGGAACGCTCATCAAAATTGAGCATCCGGCTTACGGCAATCGCTACCTGCACTGCGAGAACCAACCGCCTACGCTGTTCACGGAGAACGAAACCAATCTTCGCCGCCTTTATGACCTGCCGGGCCCCGCGTTATGTAAGGACGGTATTAATGATTACGTGGTCAACGGCCAGCATCACGCCGTTAACCCGGCAGGGGAAGGCACCAAGGCAGCAGCGGATTATCTCTTTACCATCGCTCCTGGAGAAACGGCCAGTGTCAAACTGCGGCTTACCGATCAAAACTGGCCGGCGGCAAAGCATCCGCTCGACAAAGACTTCGACCAGATCTTTGTTACTCGTAAATTGGAGGCCGACGCCTATTATTCACATCTCATCCCAGAAAACCTGACGGAAGATGTGCGCCAGGTGATGCGGCAGAGTTTTGCCGGTCTACTTTGGTCGAAACAGTTCTACCACTATGTGGTACGGGAATGGCTGGATGGCGATCCGGCTACGCCCAAGCCACCAGAAGAACGCAAGACTGGTCGCAACAAGGACTGGCAGCACCTCTACAACTCCGACGTAATCTCCATGCCGGACAAGTGGGAGT
>PLBD01000312.1 GCA_003135315.1 Acidobacteriaceae bacterium
GCGAATTCGCGCTCGCGGGATCGGGTATCTGCTGCCTGCCCACTCTGGTCTGCAGCAACGATCTGATGACGGGGGCGCTGGTGCCGCTGCTGTCCGAATATGAGTTGCACCCCAAGCTCGAGCTGTGCGCCACCTATCCGTCGACGCATCGCGGCGCGCGCAAGGTGCGGTTGTTGGTTGAATTTATCTGCCAGCGCTTCGCCGATCGGCCATGGGATCGTGCGCTCGACGCCATGTTAGGGCAGCCAGACAGCATTGCCGACTGACCGCGCTGGTTGCCGCCCAGCGCGTTGCAATTCCCGTCTCATCGGCCAGCTCGCGCGCCTTTCAGTGCGTGGCTGCCTTGGGTCGGCGCATCAGTGCAGCGTGGAGCAGCACGGGCTGTTTATTTCAGTCCCATACGGCACGCGAATGGCTATTACTTGCCGACCAGCTTCACGGGAGTCGACTGGGCGCCGCGAATCCCGCTGATCTTGCCGTCGCGCAACTGGTAGATCATGACGCTGTGGCCCACCCATTCTTCGCCGGGCTTGACCACCTCGCCGGTTGGCAGTTTTGGTGTCATCCCGGGTTTGGCAACGATGTGCGCGGTGAGTTCGACGGCCATCAAACCGGCATCGTTATCGATGATGATGGCGCCTGGCTCGCGTGTTTCCTTGATGCCCGAGGCCCAGAATTTCTTGTAGTGGTCAACGATTTCCTTTGGTCCGTGGAAGGTCACGCCGAGAAAGGGATACGGATAGACGACGTCTTCGGTGAGGAACTCGGCGTAGCGCTCGTCTTCCGCATTGAAACGCGCGTAGTACTCCAGCACTTTCTCGCGCGTCATGCGCGCGGCCGGTTCAGACGCCAAAGTTTGGCCGGCGACGAACGCGAACAGTGTGAGTGTGCCAGCGGCGCGCCAGAACTTCTGCCAGTTGGACTTGTTCATTCAGTACCTCGTGGGTGAGTCGTTAGCTGATCGTGATTGTTAACGTGCCGAGCTTGTCTATCGAACCTACCATGCGATCACCGCTGACCACTGGCCCCACCCCGGCAGGCGTGCCGGTGTAAGAAAGCTCGCCGGCGGCGAGCTTAATGCACTGTGACAGGTGATTGATGATGCGCGCTTAGTGTAGATCATTTCGCTCAGATCGGCGCCTTGACGCAGCTGATCGTTGACCTTCAGTTCGATGCGGCGTTGCTGCGAATGCCCAACCTGGGCGGCGCGGGAAACAGCGCTGCACGGAAAGCGTTCGCGGCTGCCTGCGATGGGCAGGGATGGCAGAGATGGCGCGGCGACTGGGCGTTGGCTGTTGGCTCATCAGTTTTCTCTTAAAAAAAGGCCGCCGTCTCACGGGATCTAATAGCTCGGAATATGCATGATGGTCTTCGTCATGCTCACTTCTTGCCTGCCGTCTTAAGATCCTTAATAGGCACTTTTAGATAGTCCGGCAATGGCGAGGGCAGTTGATCAGGATCCCAGTGCTCGATGAACTTACCATCCTTCATCCGCCACATGTTGAAGAAGTAGGTCGCATAGAACTTGGAGGAATCGCTCGGGAACGGATGCCAGAACTGTCCGACCACCACCACGATGTCGCAGTCAGCAAGCACCATATGCGGGAAGCTGTCATGAGGTTGACCCGGCAGGTATTGCTTCTTAGGCAGAGGCATTGGCGCTGACTGGAGCAAGAACTTCTCAAATTCTTGCCCCGCCTTGTCACCACTGAGTCCATTGACCGCAGCGAACAGGGTCGCTTCAGGGTTGTGCTGAATGTAGCCCGGACCGATCAGCTCAACGGCAGGAGAGGGCCCGTTTGCGAACGTGCTTTCAATGATCTTCTTGTTAGCAGCTTCTTGTTGAGCGCATGTTCGCCCGCTGCCTGCGTTTACAGCCGGCTGTTCAGCAGCGTAAAGCAAGCCCGGGCCAAAAGAGAGCAGTCCGGCAGTGACCAAACCCATCAGCAAACTCATAGCCCCTCTCCTCAGTCTTTCAGATGCGAGAATTTAGTGCCCCCGGCTCCTTTCCGTCTCCTTTGGCCAACATGCCGCCCTGGCACACAGTGCGAATGTTCCATTTATATCAGAGCCATCTCCGGCGTAATCGTAGTCCAGCAGATGAGCGTCCGGACTGCGCCGCCATATCCGCGTCGAGGAATGCGGATCAAGTCGCTTCCAACCGCCATGGCTGCAAGACTTCCGGCGGCGGTCCCTTGATCTCGGTGATCAGGCCTTGCGCGTTCAACGTATAGAAAACGTAGCCGCGCACCCGCTGGACCTCGCCAGCCTTGAGGGCGCGGCCGAAAGTTGTGGTGTCGTTGTTGTCCTTGGTGCAACGCAGTTCGCTTCGCACCTGCGCGGCGGCGCCGGTGGCGTCGGAACAAAAAAACGAGATTTCAAGCGTTTCCTTGATATAGCGCCATTGATGCCGATAGAAGTCCAGCACGTTGGACCTGCCCCGGATGTTCAACTCGAATTTGATATCATTGGCATAGTATTCAACAAAACGCGGGTCTTCCGCATTCATAAGGCCGACATAGCGCTCATAAGCGGCCCGGTTGAACGGAACGGAGCAGGAAGCCGCCCGCGCGGCGCCTGGCAACAGCGCTGCCCCGCCGACAAGCGAAGTCGCCAGAAAAGCGCGGCGCTGGCAGTTGGCTGATTCGGATGTCTTCATGGTCATTTTTCTCCGCTTGCAAAGCCTTGCAGGAGCAACTTGTACAACGCCCGTCCCCTTGGGCGCCATGGCCATGCCCCGCCGTTCGTTTTTTAAGCCGCCGCCCCTGGAATTCGCGCTGCGCACCGATCGATCGGAAATGCATTGGTGCCGCGGAAATTGATATGGCCGTAAGCAACCGGACCGACCAGCTCAAGGGCCGCGCAGGGCCCGTTTGCGAACGTGCTCTCGATGATCTTATTGTTGGCGACCTCTTGCTCTGAACAGCCCTGTCCGCCTGCCTTTACTGCCGACGGTTCAGCGGCGTAAAGCAAGGCCGAGCCACGCGAGAGCACCCCAGCGATGACCAAACCCGCCAGCAATCTCATACTACCCTCCTCAGTCATTCAGATGAGAGCACTTAGTGCTTCCGGTCCCTTCCCGCCTTCCTAGGCCGATGCGCCGTCCTCGTGCGGAGTGCAAATGTTCGACTTCGCCCAAAGCTTCCAGGGAGCGAAGAAAAGCCATCTCCACTGTTGCGTGCACGCTCACTCAGCGTTCGGCTGCAGCCGCCCTTGCTTTTTTACCCGGTTGCTTGCAGGTCACTTTTTCATCGGCCGCGCCATCCCTGATGTACCGCAGACAGACCGGCTTAAACCAGTCCGTCTCGAAGGTCAGATTTTCGACATCATCGGAGCGCGGATTCTCGGCGCAATCGTAGTCCAGCAGATGAGCGTCCGGACTGCGCCGCCATATCCGCGTCGTGGAAAACGGGCGGGTGTAATAGACCGGGTCCTCAATCGTCATGACGTCAGTGAGTCGATCGCCTTCGATGCTCAATCGTTCAACGAGGTGAGCCTGGGAGCTGAGCGGGCTATTGGTTTTCTCTTCCAGTACCCCTCGCTCGTTGAAGCCGACCGTATCGATCACCAGCGTCGCGCCCTCCCAGTGACCGACCGAATTGCCGTTGTAGCTGGGCTTCACATTCCTGGGGTGTCGCTGGTTAAGGTGAACGCGCCTGACCTCGCGATCCTCCTGCGATATAAAAATGAGCTCGTCGGGCGTCTGGACGATCAAAACCGGTCCTCTCGGCGACGACATCCCCTGGACGCCAGTAGGACGACACATCAAATGCGCGGTCGCCACAGAATTGCCCGTGGCGCGCAGCGCCTTGCGATGGTCAACAATCTTCTGGGTAGCTGGCTTGAAGGGGACGTCGGCCGAGAATTCGAACATCGCACCAATCGAACTACCGGGCAGCATTTCATTGCGCCACATTCCGGCGAAGTTGGCCGGAGCGTCCGCCGCCTGCGCAGCAGCGAACAAAAGTGCAGCAGTCACGGACAGCGCACACAGGCTCCGCAATGGTAATCGCTTCCTAGCATTCCACCACTTCACGGCACGCTCCTGACCGCTGCCTGACCGTTTGCAATTCGGTCGAGGCATACATCTTCGCGAATCTTCCTGCTCACGTCGCGGCGGTATGTCACGCGAGTTTCCCAGGGCTCCTCGTACATTCTGGGATCTTCAATTCTGATCAGGTTCTCCAACTCGCCAGTCTTCGTGAGACGGAGACGCTCTGTCACTTTCATCTGATCGCTGTGAGGTAATCCGGCGTCGTCAATCAATGTTGACTGGATGAAATCCGAGGTGTCCACGACGAGAACATTGCCCTCCCAGCGCCCCGTCGAAAAGCCCATTGCGCTGGGTTCAAAGATGTCATCGCCTGGGTCAGTACCGGGCAGCGCCAGCGCGGCGTCGGGCTTCGCACCCGCAATATCGATGGCGGACGGCGGAGGCGCGGATGGTACTCCGACGTTACCGCTCTGCGCCTTCGCGAATCGCCTCGCCATCGCCTCTTCCAGATACACAACATGTGCCCACCAGTTCCATTCGTGCAGAAAAACTACGTACTTCGGCTGCACCTCGATTTGAAATGGGTAGGACATGAGCATGAGCCGCGGCAGGCCGGCTGCTGCGCACCAGGTGGCGCTGTCGAATGAGGTATCGCCACGCCGACGCGCCGCCACATGCTCTTGATAAATCTTTGCGGCTTCCGGAAGAAGTGGCGGCCGCTTTCCGCTCACCGTACGAACGGCGGAAATGGGCTTTTCTATTTGCCAGACACCGGAGAACTGTTCTCGCGTTAAAGGCTCCGCAGCCGTTGCCGTGATAGCAGCGATCATTGATGCGATCGCGACCAAGATGCGGCATGTGGCTGTCGTCTCATTCATGGCAATGCATTATCCATAGTGATGTATCGTCTTTTCACGGTGGCGGGGGCGGCGGCAATCCCGGAGGGCGCATTGAAAGAACGTCGCCGTTGGGAAAAGTCGCCGATATGAGCTCGCCGCGATGGCTGCCTGTCTTTATTGCGGGGTGTACTAGAAGCGTCACCTTGTCTCCGGCCTTCAAACTATCTTTGGTCCAGCCGGCACGGGCGGCAACATTCGGAGGTGCAGCTACAAGCGACCATTCGACAGTACGACCGGCCTCGTCTGCAACAAGCAACTGGACATAGGAGTGCGGATTAGCCCACTCGAATTCCCGCACCACGCCGGACAGTGCCAGTTCTTTGCTGACATCGAATTCAGCGACAGAATGATGTGCAAGCGTCGGTGCACACATCAAGCTCGTCAGCATGGCAATTGCCGCTCCCGGCATTTGCAACACTCCACCCAAGCACGTCCATGTCGTCACTGCTGACCTAAGGACTTTGCGCATTTGAAACTCCGGTCGCCGCCTGGATCAATCCACCGAAAAAGGGCACCGTCAACCCACCACTATAATCGATTGCTCTTTAAACTGATGAACCCAGTCGCGCCGGCCTGCCCATTGCATCGCTAACCAATCGAGCGCGCCGTAGATCAGAGTCTGGCGCTCAGGACGACACCGTAAGTGCGCGGGTCGTAAGGCGTCGCGCCGGCTGAAACAGCGAGCCCGACATTGGTCTTGTATTCGTTGTCGCCGACGTTGCGCACATAGCCGGTGACCGAGAATTTCCCGTCATCGACAAGCCACGACGCACTCAAGTCCCCGACGACCTCGCCGCCGACGCGAATGTACGCGTAATCGCCGCTCGCCAATTGGGCTGCCGATATCACTCCATCGTCATGCGGCGATCTATAACGCACATCGCCGTGCGCCTTGATCGTGGTGCCACCCGGTAGATGCAAGGAATGGTCATACTTGACGTTTGCGGTGAACGGAACGACGCCTGGAATGCCGTTGAGCGCATAGAAATTCCCAAAGGTCGTGGTGCCGCCCGCCGGATTGGCCACCAAGTTGTCATTTTTGCCGACCCAATAGGCATTGGTTAATCCGAAATCGAACCCGAGGCGGTCGTCCGAAGTCATCTGGAAGATCGTCTCGACTTCGGCACCTAATACCTGCGCGGGCGAGTTCAGCAAGATATTGGTTAGCTGGAGATTGGGGGGGGCCCCCAAAATGACCAGCGTATTGGCCTCCTGATAGCCGCTGTAATCGTTGAAGTACACATCGCCGTTGATCTGCAGGCGCTCGTTCAGGAACCGGTTCTTAGACCCGATCTCGTAGGCGCGCAGGGTCTCAGCCTTGAGGTTGTACACCAAGGCAGTTTGCTGCGCGCTTGTCGTCACGGTGACATCTCCGGGCTGGAAACCCGTCGACACCGATGCGTACAGCAGATTCGATGGCGTGAGATCGTGCTCCACGCGCACCCTGTACGTCGTGTTATTGAACTTGCGGGTACCGGCAGCCCCACTGAGCGAGGCATAAGTCAGAGGCCCCGGCGGATTGGTAAAAGACGCGCCGTAACTCAGGTTCTCGATAACGCGCGTGTAGTCGTTACGCAACCCGCCGGTGATGCGCCAGGCATCCCACGGCGAGTAGGTCACTTCTCCGAACACTCCGGGCGCATACGTTTCCTTGTCGACGGTTTCCCGATCGCGGTACAGCGCGGGGGGCGTGAAGGCGGTGTTGTAGAACGTGTTCTTACTGGACAGCGTGTTCAGGTAATAGAAAGCTCCGACCTGCCACGTGAGCTTCGAGCCGGCATTGGATGCCAGGCGCAATTCCTGCGTAGTGAAATGATCACTCGGAACGTCGATGAACTGATTGAAAGACGGACCCAGAAAGGCCGCGACGGAAACAGACACCAAGGTGTCTGAGGTCCAAGTGCGGAAGGCAGGCAGGTAGGTCAGCGTTCCAAAGCCGAAGTTCCAGTCGAGTTGGCCCCAATACTGCCGGTAATTATCGTAGCCATTCCTTTGAGGTTGCCCCGCGAACTGGAAAGTATTGGGCGCACTCAGAGTGGGGGCGGTGACGGACTGCGGGATATTGTTCTCAAGCGCTGCGCCCAACAGGATCGATAGATCCTCAATCGGCTTGAACAGCACCTTGACGCGACCGTCGGTCGTATCAAGCCCACCGCCTACGCCTTTGTCCTCGAAGTAGCCGTCGCGCTGATAACGATTTCCGGAGACACGAATCGCCAGTACATCGTTGACCAAAGGTATATTCAGAGCCCCGGCGAAGTGCCGAAGGTCGTAGTTGCCGATTTCCACCAGCGCATTACCGCCCAAGTTGTCGAGTGCCGGGTCGGCGGTGTGGGTAGCCACGAGTCCTGTGGTGGCGCTGCGCCCGTACAGGGTTCCCTGCGGTCCGCGCAGAACCTCGACGCGGTCAATGTCATAACTGCCACCCACGCCTTCATAAACGCCGTCTACATACACCGCGGCGGCGGGGGCGATGGAATCGACGCTGCCGCCCACCGGGATGTTCGAGGGGATGCCACGAATGGTCAGGCCTGACCCGGACGTATCGGATCCCGCACCCTGCGATCCACCGGAACTCAGGGCGGCGCCTCCCGACACGCCGGGCACGTCTTCAAGTATCTGCGCCAGTGAGTACTTGCCTTCGGTTACGAGGGTCTGGCCGCTGCGGACGCTGACGGAAGCCGCTGTCTTCTGCAAATCGGTCGTGCGGCGTTCAGCTGTGACCAGGACCTCCTGCAACTCATCGGCAGCCGCCTGCGCGGCCCCACCCGACGCAGTCTCGCCCGTGGCGCCCTGCGCCATGCCGCTCAGTGGAACAGCCGCGCAGAGAACCGCAACCCAATACGGCGTTTGAGCGCAGCCGCTCGCCCGGGTCTTGTCTGGTGATACCCAGTGGGCGGAGGGATCGCTGGCGCTGTGTGGTGGGCAATGCGCAGCGTTCTGATTGCCCTCGGGCTCAGCTCCCGCACGCGATTGGCTACCGCGGCGAATCCACTGCATGAAACGTGACCAATGACTCGGCTGCGTCACATTCTCCGGCTCAGCGTCCCCGTGACCATCTGCAGGTTGCTCCGTTGTACTGCATGGCAATGAATCATCGATCGCCTGCAGGGATGATGGCTGTGGTGCTTCGGAGACGTGGGGAGCGGACGCCGACAGCCGCACGATGGCTACCGTTCGGTCGTTGATGAACTGGTGCGACCAGCCGCTGCCTTTCAGTACAAGATCGAGTGCCTGCTGCCGCGAATAGTAGCCCCGCACCGGGCCCACCAGGATGCTGGCCGATTCCGGATCCGAGAACTGGGCGATCTGGATATCCAGTTGTCTGGCAAGATCGCTGAGTGCCCGGCCGAGCGGCTCGCGCTGGATCGACAGGCGCCACTGAGACTGCGACACAGGCGTTTCCAACCCCGACGCGGCGCCTGAATGCACAGGTACGAGGCTCACGAGCAATGTTGCCAAGAGATGTCTCCCACCCAGCCTTCGTATGA
>PLBD01000563.1:0-1792 GCA_003135315.1 Acidobacteriaceae bacterium
CCTACCAGGCCGGGGTTCAGGAGTTCTTCCTGCGGCAGTTCACGGGCGAATTCCTCAGGCACAATCTCCGCCCGCAATGTGAGCCGCAGCTCTGCGATTTGGATTTCACCGGGAACCGGCAACGTGTACCTGTAAGCTGAAGCAGCTTCCTGCNNGGCGCACCACAACGCGGCCGCCCGGGAGTTCCGCCCTGGTCCGCTCGCCCAGCGCGCAGCGGCGCAGCTTTTCGACGTGCGCGAAGTCCAGCGTCACGCCTTCACTTTCAGCGAAACGCTTGAGTACGCGCCGCTGCAGCGCGACGGGCAATTGCGCGAAACCCTCCAGGCTGAACCGGTCCGGGTCCGTGCGAGCTGCGGCCTCGCGCTCGGCGAGCTCTTGCCAGTAGTCCTCTTCGGCGCGCGAGGTATTGGCAACATCGTTCAGCAACCGGCGGACCTGCGGGTTGTAGTCGCGTTCCAGCAGCGGCAGCAATTCGTGGCGCAAGCGATTGCGCAGGAAGTGGTGGTCGAGATTGCTTTCATCTTCGCGCCAGCTCTGAGCCAGCGACTCAAGGTAGTTCTCGACATCCTCACGCGAAACGCCCAGCAGGGGACGGACGATGCGCGCTTCCTTATCGCCGCCCACGACGGTTACCGGATAAATCCCTGCCAGGCCCCTGGTTCCTGCGCCGCGCAGGAACTTTAGCAAAACAGTTTCGGCCTGATCGTCCAAAGTGTGCGCAGTGGCGATCGAATCCAGGCGCTGCTGCCCGGCAAGCTGCGCGAACCAGCGATAACGCAATTCGCGCCCCGCCGCTTCGATACTCAGCTTGCTGGTGAAGGCGTGGTCGAGGACGTTGCCATGCCCGGCAAAGAAGTCCAGGCCGTGCTTCCGGGCCAGCTCAGCGACAAAGGCTTCGTCAGCATCCGATTGCCCGCCGCGCAAGCCGTGATTGAAGTGCGCTACCGCGAGCACGATGCCCAGCTCTGAGCGTAGTTCCAGCAGCACGCGCAGGAGGGCAACCGAGTCCGCACCGCCGGAAACGGCCGCGGCTACGCGGTCGCCCGCCCGCATCAGATCTTGTTCGCGGATATATCGCAGGACTTTCTCGCGCACGGGGTTATAGTACGGCAAAGGACGATGACCGAAACAGTACAGAACCGGCTTATATGGGCGAAGCGTTGCGCGAGTGCGATCCTCGCCCTGTCCTTCGTGCCGCTGCCTGCTGTACTCGACGCCTCCGATACGGAAACCTCGTCCTGCCGCAGCGATCCTCGCGTAGTTGCGGCTTGCTTCCAGGTTCACGGCCGGCTATCGAACTGGAACGGCAATCCAACAAAGCGGATCTGGATCATTGGAACCAACAGGATGCTGGGGCTGCGCGACGGGACCGAATTGCCCGTCGCGCTTCAGAAAAGCCTCAGCGACTTCGACCACGAGGTTGTGGGAGACTTCCAATTTTGCCCGTTCACGCCCCATAAGGCAGGCGTGATGCAGGCAGGGTGTTTGGCCAAAGTGAGCAATTATCAGATCAAGGAAAGAGAACAACATTGACGAGGAACTCTCGGCAAACTGCGGTCTACTTCGACAGCGCACCCAGCGCTGCGCGGAAGATGGCATCGAAGTTCTCGCGTCCGGCAGATTGAACCGCGCGCTCGACGGCCTTCTCTGCCATCGCACGCTGGTAGCCCAGGTTGGTCAATGCGGAGATCACATCTTCTTCAACGGCGGAATGCGACACCACCGCCTGCGCGGCGCCGAAGCCTTCCAGCTTGTCGCGCAGCTCGACGCACATGCGCTCGGCGGTCTTGCG
>PLBD01000563.1:1826-3024 GCA_003135315.1 Acidobacteriaceae bacterium
GAGCCGGCGGCGGGCAACTCGGAAAATGTCGGAATGGTGATGATGACGTCGTAGCCGACGCCGCCGGCCTCGACGATGGCCTGGTTGGGATGCTTCGAGATGAGTCGTCCGCGCAAATGTGCGATCACGCGCTCATTGTAAATGGCGCCGCGAAAACGATTCACCACAGAGGCACAGAGGACACCGAGAATTGAGGGATTATAGAAGTGCTTCGACTCCGCCCGCCGCGGCGGCCTTCGCTCAGCATGACACAGCTTTTACTGGCAACTGACCACTGGCCACTGGCCACTGGTTCTTACTGCCTTCTCCGGTGGTATATCGCGAATTCGAAGCCCGGATTTACCGGGAACAGTTCGTTGATCTTGCGCAGGCGCTCGGCCAGCGCATCCGGCGCCAGCAGAGGATAGTCGCGCTCGCGCAGGTCCTGGTAATCCACGTCAAGAAACAGCGACAGCATGTAGACCGCGATCGAGTCAGAAAAGGTCGCCAGCAAGTATTCGTGCCGAGCCTTCTCCGCTTCGGGGCCGTTGGTGGTGGCGACCTTGCGCAACTCGTAAGCGTCAAGCGAGGTCTCGCCGCGAACCCGGCTCTCAACCTGCTTCCACACCAAATCGGCGAATTCCTGCGAGACGCCGACGCGGTCCACGAAGTTGTGCCCTATGTTGATGAAGAACTCGAAGGCAATGGCAAAGTTGTCTTCCATCAGCCGGGTGGAGATGAAGACGCACTGCGAGTCGCCCAGCGTCTGGTTGCGATGGCAGACGGCGCTGTCGGAAAGTTGCACGTCGTAGCGGTCGGCGATCATGGTCTCGTCGCCCAGGTTCAGNNAACGGAGTAGCAGATGCCGTTTGCGGCCTGGGAAACCGGCGCCATCCGTACTACCTCGGCGGGAGTTCGGGTTATAGCTTGCGACGTGGAAGACATGAATATTCGATTGTAACCCACGGCTTAAGCAGCGGCGGCCGATGCCTCCCGATAGTTCACCATTGCTTGAGCACCTGACAGGCTCGCCTCATCCCGTTAGAATCGTACTGAGTATGTCGTACAGCGATACCGTGCCCGCCCACCGCCGCTCCAAGCTTTCCATTGCTTTCACCTCGGCCGTGCGGGTGTTGTTCACGACCGTGCTATTCACCGCGGGAGGCATGGGCGCGGGGCTGTTTCTGGGTATCGTGGGCACAGTGATCTATGGCATCAT
>PLBD01000259.1 GCA_003135315.1 Acidobacteriaceae bacterium
GTGATTTATGCGCTGGTTCTCAGCCCAGCGCTTACTGAACTGCTTCCGAGGTCGGGCATTAAAGCCACTCCCGCAACAGTCGGATACACCGGATCGATCCTGTTTGCACTCTTCCTGGTGGGATGGGGACTGTCGTTGATTTGGGGACCGATTGCCGACAAGTTCGGCCGCACGCGAGTGCTGGCCGCCACCATCTTCGTTTACGCGATCTTCACGGGTGCTGCCGCGATGTCTCAAACGGTATGGCAGTTGGGATTGTTCCGGTTATTGGCCGGCATTGGGATTGGCGGCGAATGGGCGCTGGCGGGCACCTACGTCGCTGAAGCGTGGCCCGAGGATCGGCGCAAGATGGGCGCGGGATATCTTCAGACTGGTTATTACGCGGGCTTCTTTCTGGCTTCAACGCTGAACTATACCGTGGGAGCGCACTTTGGCTGGCGTGCCATGTTCTGGTGCGGGATGACGCCGGTCGTGGTGGCCGTCATGGTTCTGCTTCACGTGAATGAGCCCGAGGTCTGGAAACAAAAAGCCAGAGTGAAGAGCGCCGGTGGACTTTCTTCCCTGAGCAGGATTTTCAGCCCCACTTACAGGCGGAGAACGCTGGTCAATACCGTCCTGCTGACTGCGGCCATCTGCGGACTCTGGGCAGCCGCGGTTTACGCGCCGACGGCCATCATCAACTTGTCGAAACGGGCCGGCATGTTGCAGCCGCAGGCGGTGCGCATGTCTTCGTTCGGCATGGGCTTGCTGTCGCTGGGGACCATTCTGGGATGCCTGGCGGTTCCCCTGCTAGCCGAGCGCTTTGGCCGCAAGCGCACCCTCGCCTTTTACTTCCTCGGGATGGCGATCTGCATCCTGCTTAGTTTCGGCTGGGCATTCTACCTGCCGCAAGGACTCCATCCGTTTATCGCGGTGCTGTTCTTCCTGGGTTTCTTCGGAGGCAACTTCGCGGTGTTCAGTCTCTGGCTACCGGAGCAGTACGGCACTGCCGTGCGCGCGACGGCCTTTGCGTTCACTACTTCGTTCGGACGCTTCTTCGCCGCGGGAGTCAACTTCGCGATCGGCGGACTGGTCAACAGCATGGGGACGCTGGGCAAGCCGGTCGCATTCACGGCGGTTGCCTTCGGCATCGGACTGCTGGTCATTCCCTTTGCAGTAGAGACCCGGGGCGAAGTCCTGCCCGAATAAACCCCCACATTCAGGCCACGAAAAAGGGCGGCTCGCTGATGCGGGCCGCCCATTGGTCAAGTGGTTCTGTGGGTTGTTAGAAAGTGAAGATTGGCCCGAACTCCGTACGCCAATCGGTTGCACTGCAGCTTGGAATATTGCCGACCTTGGTAGCGTTGCAGACACCGATATCGGCGCCGCTGATTGCCGGCACGGCATAGCTGGAGTACTTACTCTCTTCAAAGCCGAACTGCACCCAGGGGTTCATCTTGTAGAAGACGGTAACGGCTTTGATCGTGCTCTTGATGGGGCCGCCGCCGTCCGCGCCAATGGCCTTCGCATGATAGAAGTCAGTGGCGTTAGCAGCGTCTATGCCGTATTCGAAGTAAGCTTGCCATCCGGCATTTCTGCCTTTTGGATCAGCGTTGAACCAGCGCGAGAGTGGGAATCCGGCTTGAATAAATCCGCCGTAGCCGCGCACCGGCAATTGCGGCGCAACCACGGCCTGGCCCGCCGCGTTGGTGCCAAACACCGCAGCGTTGTAGTCCACTCCGAAGCCATCCGCTATTTTGCTCAGTCCAGCCGTCTGGTTGTAGTAGGAATTGGTCTGGCCACCGTTCATGAATCGCAAGTCAGATCCCGCATAAAGGCTGGTTACCACCGAAAACCAGCGGGTTGGAATGGAGACTGCAATCTGATTGCCATAACCGTTGCTGTTGATGTCGACTCCGTTTGGAAACGCCGACGTGTAAGCCGCCGGAACGCCTGAAGAGAGCACAGTCATCTGCCGGCCACTGTAGAAGCCGCTCCAAAGGATCTGCGCCGGAACTACACCGGGAGCCGGATCCAGCTGGAATTGCAATACGACTCTGGATTCCACTTCCGGTTTAGCGTTGTCGGCTCCCTGGCGTTCGCCGTATCCGATCTGGCTGGCGAGGCCCAGATTGGCCAGGGTGCAAACATTGTTTGACGGAATCTCATCGACCGCACACGTAATTCTAGTTCCTGGAAGATTGCCTTCGGAAGGCATCATGATGGCGAACTCTGGTGAGATCTTCCAATCACGCGATCCGCCCAGTTTCTGCACCAAGCCCAAGCGGAATTGGGGAGAGCGCTCGTAGATGTTGCCCCAGTAAGCGCCGAAGAAGGTCGTATCGAGCAGGTTCATCAATGCGCTGGAGCCGAAAATCGACCAGTCTTGTCCAGCTTCGAAGAAGACGTCTGAGTTGGGCGCCAAGGTCCAGTCGATGCGCCCGTACGCCAAACGCAGCCGGAAAGCGCTGTTGCGGATGCTGGAGACGTTGGCGTTGTCAGATTCGCTGAAGTTGCCCTCGAAGTCGCCCTCGATTTGTCCCGTGATGGTGATGTTCTTGGAGACATCGGGCCACTCGAACCTGGAACCGATACGAGTGGAACGCGCCTTCAAATGGAATTCCGGATTGCTGCCCGGGCCGGAGTTGGCGCCGCCGGTCAGGAACAATGGTTTGAGGAAATCATCGCCATAGGGCTGATACGAGTCGTACGCTGCGGTGGACTTGATGAACCCGTAGGGCGACAGGATTGCTCCCGAGCCGAGCTTAATGCCCAGCAGTCCATCTTTAGCGGGCGGATTCAGCGGCAGCACGCGTAACGGCGCGATGGCCGGAATCACGGTGGGACCTTTTGCCTCCGCGGGCTTGGTCTGACCCGAAGCGGTAGTCAGGTTTGCCGTCGCCATACCTGGTTCGATATCGACAAGCGAATGCATGGTGTCAGCGTCTGGACTTGCGGTTTTCACGTCGGCCGCTTCTGTGTCACTGACGACGCCCTTCGCTTTCAGCAGAAGGAGCAGTTGATCCATGGCGGCTGAGCCGGATGCATTGCGCAGACTGCTGGCCTCCGCGCTGGTGAGAATTCCCTTCTTGACCAGCAGATCGACAAGAGAGGGACTGATCGCAGAGCCGGGACCAGCGGTGGTCGCCGCAGTGGCCGTCGCCGCTGTGGCTGGTTCTGCTGTGGGGTTAGTCGAATCGGCAGCAAATGCAGTTGCGGCCATCACAAGACATGCGGTGGCAACCCAGAACCCTGCCTTTGACCGGAAGGAGTTTCGCATCATTTCGCCTCCTAAGAGTTGGGCACATTTCTTTTTCAGGTGGGAAAGCCAAGGCGCTGGGATCGATAACCGCGTAATGTCCACCTGGTGAATGGCCTGGAGCCGAATTTAGCGGAGAGTTGACCTAGCTAAATGTGACGTAGGACACACACCCTATGTGACAAAAGTGGTAGATGAAGCCCCAAACTCAATACAAATTGTTGAAAATAAAATACATAGTTTGCCAGTTGCACACTGGGGAAACTTCCTACCACTTTAAGGTAATGGACTGGCGGGATTGTTTCGTGTCTTGACACTTTTCCGCATCCCGGCTTGCTCGAAGCTCGCGGACGGAAAGATTCCAACTTGAGAGGTGAATCGGACACTGGCTCTGCAAGCCAGTTAGAGTTGGCTTGCGAGCTCACCGCCGTTGCATTGCATTCGGCGAAGCTGTTACTCATGCTATTGCCCGTAGCTGCCGTTGACTTGCAGATACCCGACCCTTAGGATGATGCACGTTGCCGAGGCAGTTCGCCAGGAGGTTTCCGTGCGCAATGCGTTCCTGTTCCTGCTTGTCCTACTTATCTCTGCGGCTTGTTTGCAAGCGCAGGATGACGACGCTGCTGCAAAGGCCAATGCGACGAAGCTGCAGGGCTGTCTGAGCTACAGTCGCGACCGTTACACACTGACCGAACAGAATGGTGAGAGCCATGTCCTGGCAGGCGCCGCCGGCAAGCTCGGCCATCAGGTCGGCCGCGAAATTGAAGTCACCGGCAAGGTGGGGATGAGGATGACGGATAGTACGCTTGTGGGGGGTGCGTCAAGCGCAACCGAGCAGGAAGTATTTGAAGTGAAAACCGTGAAGCGTGTCGCCGATGAGTGCAAGCCGTGAAGTTCTGCTGATCTTTTTGACCGGATCGCGCCCTGCGACCCAGTCGAGCTCTTTCCCAGTCGGTCGGGCGCGCCCCGATAAACCAACCTTAGTTCGCGCGCGATCCGTGCACTCCCCCTTCGAACGGGAACCGTTGCCCAGTGTTCCCGGACAGTCAAAATGGGCCCCGCAAAAAAGAGCGCGCTCATCGC
>PLBD01000493.1 GCA_003135315.1 Acidobacteriaceae bacterium
TGAGGACGCCATCTCCCACGGCTACGATCTAATCGAGTTGACCTTCGATCCGCTGGAGATCAAGAACGCCTACTTCAACCTGGATCGGCTGGGCGCGATTGCGCGCCGCTACAACATCAATCAGTACGGCATCACGGCGTCGCCGTTGCAGGGATTTCTTCCCACCGATCGCCTGGTTGCAGAATGGTGGCTGACGTCGAAGCGAGTGGAATCGCTGCTCGCAACGGGAGAGCAGCAGGTGTTCAGCGAGGAAATGCGAATCGAGGTCCCCGCCGAAATCTACGAATGGAAGGCGCAGCCCGAAACGCGACAGAAAGCCGCGGATGTGCAACTGCGTAACAGGGAGCAGTTCCTCAAGGCGTTTTCACAAGGTTTGTCCTGCCTGCGCTATGGGCGCGACGAGAACGGCAGCGGAATATTTGTGTTAGGTCACTGGGACGAGGACTTGTCATACGGCAGCCACTAGTGGCTCGCGGCTGGCTAGGTCTTCAGTAATCCCACATCGGCCGCGATTTTCTCCAGCCTGGCGCGATTTTCGCTCTTCATCGGTACGATCGGCAGACGATAGACCTCTTCGATGCGGCCCATCATCGCCAGCACGGCCTTCGCCGGGCCGGGATTCGATTCGATGAAGTTCGCCTGCATCAGCGGCAGGTATTTGCGGAAGAGCAGCCGAGCCGTGTCCCACTTGCCGGCGAGCGCCGCGGCGGTCATGCGCGCCATCTCCGCCGGAATTTCGTTGGAGACGACCGAGATGATGCCAACGCCGCCCAGTCCGATCACTGCCAGAGTAATCGCGTCGTCGCCGGAAAAAACGAGGAAATCTTCCGGCACGGTAGCGCAAACTTCGGCGATCTGCCCAATGTTGCCGCTGGCTTCTTTGACGGCGATGATGTTAGGGATCTCGGCCAGGCGCAGAAGCGTCGGCGTTTCGATGTTGGTTCCGGTTCGTCCGGCGATGTTGTACAGCACCAGCGGCTTGGTCGAGGCTTCGGCGATCGCCTTGAAGTGCTGGTAAATGCCTTCCTGCGTGGGCTTGTTGTAGTAGGGCGTCGCGGTGAGGACGTAGTCGACCCCAGGACGGGAAGAAATTTCTTTCGCTCTGGCCACGGCTTCACGGGTGTTGTTGGAAGTTGCGCCTGCCATGATGGGCACGCGCTCGCCCGCAGTCTCGATGGTCAGGTCAACAACGCGCAGCCATTCATCGTGCGAAAGGGTCGGCGTCTCGCCAGTCGTGCCGCAGGGCACCAGAAAATCGATGCTCGACTCGACTTGCCAGCGCACCAGTCCGCGCAACGCCATTTCATCGACGCTTCCATCCTGCTTGAAGGGAGTGACTAGAGCGGTACCACAACCACGGAGTTTCATACGCAAAGAATAATCCTCGGAGCGGGGAATCTCAAAAACAAGAATTCACCACGGAAGCACGGAGAGCACGGAGGAATTCTTATAAGAAGAAAAACGCAGACGTAAGGACGATTGAACCTTATCGCAAAGCGCGCTTCTGACGAGGTCGGATTATCATCCGTGAGAGTTAGGGGCGGGCTTAATAAGGTGACACAAAAAATCTATTCCGTGGTCTCCGTGCTTCCGTGGTGAAAAGGTTTTCTCGAATGTGATCACAGCTGGCCGAAGATGTCCTTGAAATCGTAGAAGCCTGTTTTGCCCACAATCCACTCGGCGGCGAGCACGGCACCCTCGGCAAAAGTCCGGCGCGACTTGGCTTCGTGGGTCAGTACGATGCGGTCGCCCGCTGCGTCCAGTTCCAGCGTATGCGTGCCCGTCACTTCGCCCTCGCGTTCGGAAGTGATATCGACACGCACGTCGGCAGCTTGCTCCAAGACCCGTTGCATTGCAACGGCTGTTCCTGAAGGAGCGTCTTTCTTGTGGATATGATGAATTTCGGTGATGTGACCGCTGTACCCATGCGTCAATGCAGGCGCCGCGGCTTTTATGATCTGAAAGAACAGATTTACGCCATAAGAAAAATTTGCACCGAAGACGAATCCCGTTCCTGCCTGCTCCACTGCGCTGCGCACGCGCGCCATCTCGCTGTACCAGCCGGTAGTTCCGACAACCATGGCCTTCTTCGCGCGTATGCAGGCATCGATGTTGGCCAGCACCGCGTCAGGCGACGTGAAATCGACCACCACGTCGAAATCACGAAGATGTTCCGGCGTGAGCCACGCGGCGTCGTGATTGACATCAACATCGATGATTCGTGCCTGATGTCCACGCTCACGCGCGACTTCCGCGACCAGCGAGCCGGTCTTGCCCGGTCCCAGCACCAGCAACTTCAGCGATGGATTGGTCAATCGAACACCTCGGGATCGACGTCAGAAAAGAACCTCGCGTGCAGCCGGCGCACAGCTTCGGGCACGTCGGCCTCGTCGATAACGAACGTCAGGTTGATCTCCGATGCACCCTGCGAAATCATGCGGACATTGATGTCGCGGATGGCATCGAAGATCTGCGCGGCGACTCCGGGCGTGTCGCGCAGGTTCTCGCCCACCAGACAGACGATCGCTTTTCGCCCGGAATACTTCACGAAGGCGAGCTTTTCCAGGTCGGCGGCGATCTGCGGAATCGCCTCGTTGGAATCGACGGTGAGCGAGATGCTGACCTCGGAGGTCGACACGACATCGACCGCGCAGCGATGCCGGGCGAAGACCTCGAAAACCTGGGCAAGAAATCCGTGGGCCATCAACATGCGCGCCGCAACAATGTCGATCACCGTGATGCGGCTCTTGGCGGCGATGGCTTTGAACAGCGAGCGTGAGCGCGGCGTGCGTGCCAGGATGCGCGTGCCCTCGTTCGACGGGTTGCGCGAATTCAATACGAGCACGGGAATATTTTTTTCAACCGCGGGCAGCACCGTGGCAGGGTGCAGGACCTTCGCGCCGAAATAAGCCAACTCGGCAGCCTCCTCAAAGCTGATGACCTTGATGCGCCGCGCGTCGGCACATATGCGCGGGTCGGTGGTCTTCATGCCGTCTACATCGGTCCAGATCTCGATGCGCGCAGCGTTCAATCCCGCGCCGACCAGCGCCGCCGAGAAGTCGGAACCACCGCGGCCGATGGTGGTCGTGACGCCTTCGCGTGTCGCGCCCACAAAGCCGCCCATGATGGGCACGCGTTGTTGCTCGATCAGCGGCTGGATGCGGTCTTGCAAGCGATCGTTGATCTCGTCCACTTGCGGCACGGCGCGACTGTGCTGAGCATCGGTGACGATGACTTGCCGAGGGTCAACCAGGGTTGCCGGAATATCGCGTGCAAGAAATGCGGCCGTGGCGATCATGCTCGACAGCCGCTCGCCAAACGAAACAACGTAATCGGAGGTGCGAGGCGTCAGCTCGCCCACGGCCGAAATGCCGCGCAGCAGTTCATCGAGCGAGTCAAACTCCGAGCCGAGTTCGTGGTGCAGCTCCGTATGCAGACCAGTACCGAGCAGTTCGCCGACGGTGAGGTAATGGCGCTCGCGGAGTGCGCGGCAGATTTCCAGCGCCTGATCGCGTTCGCCGCGTCCGGCGGCGGCGGCCATGGCCAGCAGTTGATCGGTGACCTTCGCCATGGCGCTGACCACGACGAATGGGCGTTCGGGCAAGCGCGACTTCACGATGCCGGCAACGCGATCGATGGCCCTGGCGTCCTCGACCGAAGTGCCACCGAACTTCATGACAATCACGGTTGCACCGCCGGCAAGGGCTTGAGCGTCACGGCAGCAGACCCCGGACTTTCAGCAGTTCGGCGTTAAGCAGGGCCGCGCCTGCCGCTCCGCGGATGGTGTTGTGCGACAGGACCGTGAACTTGTAGTCGAGCACGCCGCAGGGACGCAGGCGCCCGACGCTGACCGTCATGCCATTGCCGCGGTCGACATCGAAGCGCGGCTGTGGACGATCAGGCGTAGCGTCGTAAACCACCGGCCGCGCCGGCGCCAACGGCAGCTTCAGCTCCTGGGGAGTGGAACGAAAGTCGTTGAACGCCGCAATCATTTCCTCCGGCGCTGCTTTTTTCTTCAGCTTCACCGAGACCGATTCGGTGTGACCGTCCTCGACTGCGACGCGATTGCAATGCGCCGTCATAGTGAACGCGGCCTGCTCGACATGATCACCGTCGAGACGTCCGAGGAGCTTGCGCGTCTCCTCCTCCATCTTTTCTTCTTCTTTGGCGATGTAGGGGATGACGTTGCCCAGAATATCAAGCGAGGCGACTCCAGGATATCCTGCACCGCTGACCGCCTGCATCGTGGTGACGAAAACCGACTCAATGCCAAACTTGCGATGCAAGGGAGCCAGGGCGAGCACCAGTCCCATGGCAGAGCAGTTGGAGTTGGTGACGATGTAGCCGCCGGAATCTTTCCGCCAACATTGGTTCTCGATCAGTGCCAGGTGATCGGCATTGACCTCAGGAATGATTAGGGGAACGTCGCTTTGCATACGAAAGGCGCTAGAGTTGCTCACCACGGCGCAGCCGGCGGCGGCGAANNGATGGTTTTCGAGCATCTGGATGAAGCGCTGGCCAACAACTCCGGTAGCGCCAAGAATTCCGACGGGGATTTTCTTCTGGGACATTTTCGTGTGGAAAACTCAAGTTATATCACGTCCGAGCAGGAGCAGGAGATAACGCCGAAGCTACCGGCTATTCGGTTCGTGAGCCGCTAAATGCAAGGCCGCGATAATCTCCTGCGCAATCTGCTCCGCCGTTTTTCCATCGCTGTTTACGATCAGCTTGGCCTTGCGATAGTGAGGCAGCCGCCAGGCGTAAAGAGAGCAAAACGCTTCGATATCGACTGCCAAGGGACGCGGGTTTTGGGCCAATCGTTCGCCGACGGTCCGGCAGCGCTGCAACAGTTCATCGATGTCAAGCTCCAGAAAGACTACGTGAGCGCCGAAGGTGTGCAGGAGATCGGCATTTTGCGATTCGACGAAGGTTCCGCCGCCGAGCGCAAGGATGGTCGGAGCGGAGGCCTGCTCAAGGACCGTGCGCAAAGTGTCAGCCTCAATGTGGCGGAAGTGCGGCTCTCCATGGAGCGCAAAGATTTCGTCAATGCGCAGCTTCGAGCGGCACTCGATCTCGCAATCGAGGTCGAGGAAGCGCCAGCGGAGACGGGACGCGAGCACGCGACCGACGGTACTCTTGCCGGCTGCCATGAAGCCGCTGAGGGCGACGATGGGCGGCGGCGACTCGGGTTGGCCGGATTGCGGGGTGGTGTGCATCGAAAACCAAGAACCTGAGGCGCTCACATGGCGTGCGAACGAACTTCGATATTGATTATTACGGGAATGGGGACGCCGTCCCTTGTAGCCGGCCTGAATTTCCATCGCTTGATCGCTGCCAGGGCGTTCGTGTCGGCTTGCCGGCTGTCGGATGACTTGACCATCTTGGGATCGTGCACGAGGCCGTCGGTTCCGATCGTGACCGAGAACACTGCGGGGCCTTTGCCTTCATTGGCGGCGGGCGCAGGCTTGGGAGTTTCGATGGCCTTCGGCGGTATGATCTTCACTGCCGGGTCAGGAGTGCGCGCGCTGTTCGGAGATGCGGAACCATTCTGCGAACCCGCGGCAAACACAAGACAGGGTATCAGGAGAAAAATAAGGACGATCCACCTCATACTGGAATCATACAATTGTCGTGCAAGCAGACGACTGAAACGGGAAAGACCCTGATCGCGATGGACGCTGCCAACTCCAGTAATGTGCAACTGCCGCTGTACGTCGGCACCTCCGGCTGGGCGTACGCCATCTGGAAGCCCGATTTCTATCCCAAGGCAGTTGCTGCGAAAAACTTCCTGAAGTACTACGCGACCCAGCTCACCGCGGTCGAGGTGAACTACACCTTCCGCCGAAGCCTGTCGGAAAAAGCCGCGACCGGATGGATGGCCGATGTGGGGCCGAACTTCCGTTTTGCGCTGAAGGCGAACCAATACATCACGCACATTCGCCGCCTGCAGAACGTGGAAGAGGCGATGCAGCGATTCCTGCCGACGCTGCAACCGCTGGCATCGCAACTGGGGCCAGTGCTCTTCCAGTTGCCTCCCAATGCCAAAGCCGACATCGCCGTACTGCGGGACTTTCTGGCACTGCTGCCGCGGAATTTCAAGGCGGCGTTCGAGTTTCGCCACGAGTCGTGGTTCGCTGACGAGATCTATCAGGCCCTGCACGACCACAATGCAACCCTGTGCATTGCCGAAACAGAGAAGCTCAACACGCCCGAAATCCGCACGGCCAGCTATATCTACTTCCGCTTCCGCCAGCCCAGTTATTCGGCCGACGAGTTGCAGAAGCTCGCGGAGCGCATTGGGCGATGCGTCGCCGATGGACTGGAGACGTATGCGTTCTTCAAGCACGAAGAGGATCCGCGCTCGCCGCACAATGCCGTGGAGTTGCTGAATTCGGTGCGGAACAAGGGGGGCGCGGGATCGTCGGGAGAGTAGCGGTCCTTCGACTCCGCAGCGCCTGAAAGCGCTGCTCCGCTCAGGATGACACGGT
>PLBD01000593.1 GCA_003135315.1 Acidobacteriaceae bacterium
TACTCGACGCGGCTGAAGCAGTTTGGCCCGGCCATTCGCAGCGGCGACCGCTCGACCATCACTACTATCGTCGTGAAGAAAAACCTTATCGAGTTTCAGCTCGACGGCGGCGGCTTCGGCACCTTCGGCGACGATACCCAGACCACAGTCGCTCCCAAGCAGGTGGAGAAGAGCGATTACGAGAAGCAGCTGGAACAGCAGATTTCTCAGACCGACGATTCCGACAAGAAGGCGCAACTGCAGCGCGATCTGGACCGCGAACAGGCGAAGCGTAAACGGGAACAGCAGGCCAACGACCGCGCGGCCCAGGTGGCCAGCCAGCTGAAGGCGGAGCAGGTGGCGGAGAAGCGCGCCCAGGGCGGCTCGCGCTTCAATCTGCGCTGGAAGGGATCGATTCCGCAGGACCAGCTCAATCCCGACGCCATCATGAAGCTGCTGGCCGACTACGTTGACTTCGGCAGCTTGCACCAGGCAAGCGCGCCGGTTGCCGCAGCTCCGGCGGCGAACGCTGCCGTGGCTCCTGCGGCCGCTCCCGCTCCGGCGCCGGACAGTTCACCCACTGCGCAACTGAAACGCGGCATGACCCTGCAGGACGTCACGGCATTGCTCGGCCAGGGCAGGCAGCTGTCGGAGTCGACCTCGAGCGACAACCTGAAGACCCAGGTGTTCGAGTATCTGCCGGGTGATCGGCGTGTGGAGATCACCTACGTGGACGGGTTGGTGGTGCGCTTCTCGATTACTTCGCGATAATCGCGGCGATGATCGCGAATCTTCCTTTGCCCCGTCCAGCATCCAACGTGAAGGGACGCGAAGCTTGGCGTACCAGGTGGGTGGCCACCCCGCATCCGGGTCTCACTCAACCTCGGCTCCTGGAGATGAAATATGAACTATCCAAAGATTGCCGCTGTATCCTTACTCT
Source organism: Acidobacteriaceae bacterium (assembly GCA_003135315.1). Classification (GTDB taxonomy): domain Bacteria; phylum Acidobacteriota; class Terriglobia; order Terriglobales; family Acidobacteriaceae; genus Bog-257. Next base: position 920 of record PLBD01000593.1, read on the forward strand.
TACTGGCCATGGCGACCGCAGTCTCCGCACAGAGTGTCAAAATCTATCCGGGCGCAAAGCAATTCACTCCTCCGGGCGACGAAAAGGCCATGCAGGCCATGCCCGCGGGCACCACGCAGACCATCTACTTCACCAACGATTCGTACGCGAAAGTGGTCGCCTTCTACCAGGACCTTGGCAAGGTACACACGCCGTCGTGGCTGAAAAAGGGCGCGACACTCCCGAACGGCAGGCCATTGAAGGAGAGCTTCTTCATCTTCGATGGTTCCACTACTCTTACCTTCTCCAAGAGTTGGGCGAAGATTCAGCGGCCGTATGTCGGCGCCATCGACTTGACCGGAGCGACCACGGACTACCACGACGTTCGCGATGTGACCGCGATCTTTATCATCCAGAGAAAACAGGGCGAGTGGCCCGAAAGATGACCGGTCAGACGAGGTTGCCTAACCCGACGTCGTGATAGAGCTCGAGGTAATGACAGCGCGGGCACATAACCAGGCGCACCGGCACGGCGCAGTTAGTATTCACGCTCGCGCTCGGTTCCACATATCCCGGGACACCGAAGCTGGTATCCAGCATGGTTCTGTCGGCGTGACATTTGGGACACTCGATCTTGACTCCCACTGACATGAACACTCCTCCAATCGCGGGCGCGATGGCCCACTTTATCACGCGATTGCGGAGCTGGCGGCGTTGATTGAGTGGAGAAACTCAGGGAGCAGCGGTCGCCGGCGAGGCGGCTTCCATCTGCGGCTGTTTTTTTGATGCCAGCCAGCGGGCCCGTATCTGGAGAAATGGCCACTCGATCAGTTGGAACGTCACGAACGCGATTGCTATCGAGGCGATCAGGTTAACCAGGTAGAGAATCCAGAACGCCGCTTCGGGCCCCGCCACCCGCCATCCCAACAGCAGCGCGCTCGACCGTTCCAGCAGACCAAAGTGGTTTAGGTACATTCCGTAGGAAAGCCGGCNNAGTCCGTTCCAGCCCCAGGCCCCACAGCGTGGCGGCGCCGAAAATCAATGCCAGGGCAGTGAAGGCGAACACCTCGCGCTCGACAAAATGCAAGCCTATGGCTGCCGCAACTATGCCGATGCAAACCGGCAGGCGCAGCCGTCTGGAGCGAATGACCTCGGGACGAAAGACGCTGAACCACGCCAGCAGCCCGCCGATCGCCAGCCCATCCGAGTGCGCGTACATTGTCTTGTACAGGTCAAAGGGAAGGTGAGTCAGGCGGGGCTCCACGTATTTGATGGCAATGGCGCGGCTGATCACGACGAGGAACATGCCGACGACCGGCAGAGTCCAGAGCCGCGTGGGTCTGATGATCCGCGAGAACAGCGCAATCGAAACGGGAGCGACAACGTAAAACTGCTCTTCTGTCGACAGCGACCATCCTCCGCCAATCTGGTTGTGGAAATCGTTGGAGAGGAAACAGACGTCGGACCACAGCCCGCTGAGGCTCCGCCCGAACAGTCCCTCGAAAGCCACCAACGCCACGAACGCATAGTAAAGCGGCCAGATGCGCAGTCCGCGGCGCAGCAGGAAGCGCCCAATCTGGATGCTGTGGGTGCGTTTCAATTCCTTCCACAGCTGTCCGCCAATCAGAAAGCCGCTGAGGACGAAGAACAGGTCGACGCCGGTCCAGCCCCAGTTGAACATGGGCAGCGCCGCCACGCTTGGCAGCGCCTGGAACGCGGCTCCGTAGTGGGCGGTGAAAACCAGCAGGATGGCGAGGCTGCGCAGCACGTCCAGCGCCGGCACATTTCCGCGCGGCCGTACCCGCAGATCGTGGACCGCTCCGCGAAAGAAATCCGCAACCGGAGGCGTGCTCATGAGCCGCCCTTACCTCGGTGTTCGATCAAGCGGGCGGCAAGGCTCCCGCCACAGGAAAAAGACGCCTCTGTCGGCACGAGCTTGCCGCAGGGGCCGTTGCCGAAAGCAAACGTGACCGGGCACAGATTTTCAATCGGCCGATGGCGCTGCACTCCCCGGGGCACAGGCAGAGAATATGGGAGCGGAATACGGAGTGCAAGTGTCGCGCCGCACGCTTGGAGGATAATGGCTCTTTCCGTCGCCACAGCTCATCTAAAAGTATGAGCGACAGGGAGTAAATCATGCGACGTCATCCTGCATTGCTGTCCGTGCTTGTAACTTTGGCGGTCCTTGGCTTGGGGCTGTCTCTTCGCGCGCAGTCTGCTACCCCAGGCGGCCAGTCCGATACGAACGCGCCCCGGACCATGAGCCCTCCGCTCCAGATGGCGGTCACCGGCTGCTTGAAGCGCAGTAACGACGGCGGCTACCGCATTACCGATCAGAACAGCACCACCTGGCTGCTGACCTCCAACACTCTGGACCTTGCCGAGCACCTCAATCACGTGGTCACCGTCACCGGCAAGCCGGCGCCGACGCCACAGCAGCCGGAAGCAAACAGTTCGCAGGTCGGAACGACCGACGCTGCCACTAAACCGTCGCCTGGTCTGCGCGTGCTCACGTTGAAAATGCTGAGCAACAGTTGCACCCGTTAAACAGGCTGCGGGAAAACCTCTGGCTCGACATGTTTTGAAGGGGCGCAGCTTTAGCTGCGCCGTCACAAGCCTTTATTTGTCATCTTGAGCCGGCTTCAGCCGGCGCACACTGCTCTGTTTCCGGCTTTTTCCGCAGCCTGTCAAGCCTGCATCGTCCGGCTCTTTCCGTCTGCATCTGCCCGCGAAATCGCAGCTTCCGCACTTGCGCCGACGCGCTTCATGCTGGCATGATGAGCTAACTCCCCGCGTAACCAGCCCAGGGATAACGCCCAGATGTCATCTTTCAGCGCAGCCGCGCGTCGTGTAGTCCGTGAGCTTCGCAACTGCGGGCTGGTCCTGTTGCTTGCCTTTGCCGCGACCGCGCTGCACGCGCAGTGTCCCTCACCTGCGCCCAATTCCCTCGATCCCAATCTCATCTTCAAGCGTCCGGCTCCGCCTAAGAGAGCGCCGGGGCAGGAGCCGCTGCTGCCGGAGGCGGGATTCCTGTCCAACACCCACTACACCAGTCAGTTTTTTGGCTTCGGCTTCGACCTTCCCCTCACCGTGGAAGGCCACGAAATCATGTTGCCGGTGATGCCCGAGAAACAGCATGCTTTGCTGATGTTGCAGTACGAAAAAGGCGACCACAACGGCTACATCCAGGTCACGGCGACCGACCCGAGTCCCGGTTACGAGGTCAACACGCCCGAGAAAGAGCAGGAGGAGTTGCAGCGATGGGCACAATCCGGACACAACTTCGGCGGTACGTTGCAATTCCCCGTCCCCGCGTTCATGCTGCGCTCCGGGCGTTTCTATTCCTCCACCCGGCACGTCGGGCGGAACTATGCCGCGCAGTACTGGGCGGGCATCAACAACTACATGGTCAAGGTGGTGATCCGCACCAACGATAAGGACTTCCTGCGCAAGGCCAGGGGCTTGATGGAGGATGCCCACTTCTACTGCCCGCAGGACGATGGCACGCTGATCGACGAGGAGGGCAAGCCGGTGAAGGCCGAGGGCGCGCCTTACTCCGGACCGACCGTGCCTACGTTTCGTGTGAATGCCGCCCTTCGCGATGAGCCGGGCAAAAACATTCCTCCCGGGAACACGGTGGATGGCGTCTACCGCAATCCCGAGGTGGGTTTGCAGTACCGGCTTCCGCCGGGCTGGGACGTCGTTCCCCCAGACAAGAGCGATCCGCCTCCGCCGCAGGACGAATCAACCCTGCGCGAGTACAAGTTTCTTCACGCCTGCTCGCAGACCCTGCTCCAGATTGGTCCCCGGCTTCCGGTTGGCGTGCGCGGCCAGCCGCCCGGCCCGTCCATCGTCCTGCGCGCTCTCGATCCCACTTGCCTGTCGATACGCACCGCCAGCTCCCTCACGGACAAGCGGGCCGCCGATGAAGTTGCTGCCACCCTGGAGCAGATGGGCGAGTTCGGCGCCATCGATTCCGACGAGCTGATGTCGATCCATGGCCACTTGTTCATGATCTTCCGTGGCACCATGGCAACCTCGCAGCGGGGCGAGGATCTGGGGCAGCGCATGTCGCAGGCAATCTTCGCCACCCGCTATAACAAGCTGCTGCTGATGTGGTCGGTGACGGCGCCCGATGCCGCCGCGCTGGCCCAGGTGCCCACCAGCAACATCCTCTTCGACGGTTCGCCGCCCATCGAGTTGCGAGCCTCGCTGCTGGCCAGAAGATAAGAGCGGCGACGTCCTCGTTTGTTTTGAAAGGGCGCAGCTTCAACTGCGCCATCGCGGGCCCTTAATCTGTCATCCCAAGGAGGGCCTCAGAGACTCGTCGCAACCGCGACTGGAATTTTTTTGCGGGCGGAAGCTGACGTATCGGCGTTCAACCAGCCGCATCGCGGCGGAATGAAGTTAGCCGCGGGCGTAAGCCCG